>JBBSDT010000072.1:0-11371 GCA_038240405.1 Ignavibacteria bacterium | reverse complement strand
TAACATGGCTATTACTCTTCCTAATTCAATCAATGATCTTGTTCCTTCTGCGGGAGCATATCTTGAGCTGGATGGGCAGGTGGAAGTAATGGCTCTCTCGCTTGAGATTGCAACTATTTATGCCGTCGGAACTGCAACTATGGTGCTTGCCTGCGATATAAAATCCGGCCCTTCCCTCTATTTCAAATTTGGCGTAGGTGTTGAAGTAGTTGTAGGTCTTCCTGTGATATTGAATGTTTCGGTGATGTACACCTGCGGGGTAGATATTAAGCTGGATACAAAATCACTTACTATAGGAGCTTTCTTAAGATTTCAGGGTACCTGTGATATATTATCCGGACTTGTATGTGTTAATATAATGATCGAAGGAGGTGGTGAAATAAAACGCGTTGGAGATGAAACAGATTGTATAGCAAGCCTGACTTTTGCACTCGACATTACTGTAGCATGGGTGATTGATATTAATTTTACTCACACATGGACGGAAAAGAGACAGATCGCTTCGCCAATTTAATGTGGAACGTGATTATTCTAAACACAATATTGACTTGCGAGGAGTGCGGCATTTTTCCGTACGACGAAGCAATCTCTTAACTGAATCAAAAAGTGGAGAGCACAGAAAGTTCTTAAAATAAAATTTTAATAATAATATATACTAAAAATGCCAGCCTTATTAAGTTTATTGACATTTCCCCAGCGGTTAAAAAATGGAAACATTAATTTTAACATTCTTATTGTTCCCAGAAACATTGATCCGCTGCAGGCCCTGAAGCCGGGAGAGCCTTCATTTGCCGATGCAAATCTGACTTTTGAAGCATGTGTGATAGATAGTCTCGTTGATCTGCCTGAATTAGGATCGGCAGGAATTCAAACTTTTAATCCAGTTGTTTCCGGCTCAAGTCTGAATCTCACAAATTTTTATACAGTTCTGAAAAAACAATTCAAGGCAACGCAGGGAGTAGATCTGGTAGATGCGGCTTCACCTTCGGACAGAGCTATAAAGATCGCAAATAATATAAGAAAGTATTTACCTGAGTCATACCGTTCTGCTTTTAATTTTACAAATCCGAAAACGCAATATGCCTCTATCGATGATTCGTATCACTGCGCTGTGAAGAACAATAAGGCAAAGTTCAATCCTAAAGTAATAACGGAAATCCCCTGGGGAAAAGCATTTGCTTTCTGCCTTAGAAATCCCCTGGTTGCAAAACAGGCCGGACTTGTTTACAATGCAAGTATTCCCGCTGCCGGATTATACGATAAAGGCGGATGGTTATTTGTAAGATTTGCTGCAGGATCAGATTACGATGCACTTGACCAAGAAAATGATATTAATATTTATGCCGCGAGAATTCCGTCTTTGAAAAATGAAGCTGAACGTATATTGTTTGCTCCTGTTCTTTTCAGAGTTTTGAATGCTGCGATTGGTGACGGACTGGATCAGGTGTTTGAAGAGGCAATCGGATATAATGACGGTTTCGCGCATATCGTCCATTCAAATCAACCCGTGAATCAGTATTACCTCGAAGAAAAAGATCTGTCAAATCCTCCGATGAAAGATACTGGCATTCGATTGGGCTGGGATGACGAACAATTACTTATCTGGCACAACAGGCAACTATCTCAAAAGGATGAAGCCTCCGGTTTGCCGGTTGATGCCCCTCTCGGGGTATCCGGTTTTATTATAGATGCTAAGGATATAACAAACGGAACCGGCTGGATATCACTTAATGCTGTTGTAACTGCAAGCAAATTAATTCTTGGCGACGTTGACGACAATATTAATATTGCTCCTGCTGGTACTCCGCTTGAAACAGGTGTAGAAGTAACCCCAAGTCAGTTACAGACAAATACCGATTACTGGATGCCAATGTATTTTACATCATGGGTGGGAAAATCCTTAGTGCTGACTGACAATGACGCGGTGGAAATCTACCGGCAGCAGGATGTTAAAATGCCTCCCGGTACAAAAGCTTCTAAAAAAAATAATGCCGCATATCTAAGCGCCAAAAAAACTAATCCATTCTACGAACCTTCACCGGAGAGGAATAACATTTCCCTTCTATATGGAAATGATTATGAATTCAGAATAAGATTCTTAGACATTACGGGCGGCAGTCCTTTAATAACCGACGACCCGGTTCTCAATGCTCCCGCTCCGACCGCAAAAAGTCATTTTAAAAGATGTGTTACAGCGCAGGCTCTTCGGATTTCAGATGCGGCTAAAAAGCCGGTTAATGAAAATACTTCTATTGCAGGGGATACTGTACTTTCATTTTCGCGTCCCCTATTAGGATACCCTGCAGTGGTCTTTACAGGAAAGTATGCTGATCCTGTTGGTGACTTGAAAACTCTTGCGAACAATATTGTTGCCGGCGAACAATTTATTCCAGCTCTTCCTGATCCTGACGTTACTACTTTTAAAATTCAGATTGAAGTAAAATCACTTTACATGGACAACTTACTTTCATCAACTGGAAGGGATTCTTTTATTCCTCTGTACGAAAAAGAATTTAAATTTAATGCAGTTGATTTCTATGCGCCGGAAAATATAAATATAAAATTCGTTGATAAAGCACAACTAAAGTTTGACGGCGCCGATGTTTTGGATGATGGCTCAAAGCACAATCTTATCCTGCCATCCGCCCGGGAACTGCGACTGACATTTATTCCCATAGTTGAAAAAGCAGATGATAAATATGCTGCTAAGTTTATTGAATTTGGCAAAACTATCTCGCTTACTGCAGCAGCACCCTCAAATGATGAAACAAATCTTTTTGAAAATCCCGGCAATTTCCTGAAAGCAATATATTTACAGTCTGAAGAAGAAAATAATATACCCGCTGTTAATGCAGCAACAATAAACCTTAAAGGAAATTCACTGCAGAATTCTGGCTCACTTATACAGCGAATTTCAAATGAGCTTGATCTTGATTCAAAGCAACTGTCTCTTCTTGGCAGGCCGGGTGAGCGGATTCAATTTGGTTGTTCAAAACTTATCCGGCATTCGCTTGCTCCGGATAATACTTCTCTTACCTTTTCTTCAAAAAATGAATTGCTTTTGCACTGGCTGATGGTCATTGACCTTCACCTGCTTCGTGACTGGGCATGGAATGCTTTGCAGCCGGAAAGCATATTGATAGAGCGCAGGGTTCATTCAGACGGTTACAGTGAAGGAAGCTATAAAACTGTCGGGCATATAAATCTTTCCAATACTATAAATGTTCTGGCATTAACAGAACCGCAACGATCTTCAGCACGGCTTATGTTTTTCGATGCGTTTGATCCGAAGGAAGTATTAATAGATTTTCCAAGAGAAGCCTCATTGCATTACCGGGTCACTCCTCAATTCAAAACAGGATATGGTCCTGTTCGTGATGGTGATATTTCTGAAACAATGGAAGTTCCTGTAACTCTCAATCCTGTACAGGTTCCAAAAATTGTATCAGCAGGTATTGCACAGACTGACTATAAGTTTGATGAAAAATATTCTACTACAGATATTCGAAATAGATTTCTCTGGCTCGAATTCGAAGAGCCTGTTTCAGATAAGAAGGACATTTATTACTGCAGGATACTTGGATATGCTGCGGATCCATTGATCCGGCAGTTTGAACTTACAACACAGCTAGCAGCAGTACTTACAGGTTCGATGGATTTAGCAGATTCAACAAATTCAGATCTTTCCGCATCCATAGAGCCCGCACTACCAATTGCACCCGAACCAATCAGGGTAATATTAAAAGGTATGTCAAATGATTTTGCCGGAATCCATGCGATGCAGGAGATGACCAAGTCTACTTCTTCCGACAAGCATTACCTCGTTCCGCTGCCTCCGGGATTGAACGGTGATTCTGCGGAGCTATTCGGGTTCTTTACTTATGAAGTCCGTGTTGGACATTCCAAGAAGATATGGTCAACTGCACGGGGCAGATTCGGAAGACCTCTGCGTGCTACCGGAGTACAGCATCCGTGTCCGGCTTTGACATGCATAGCAACACGGTCAAAAAAGACTATTGGCAAAACCAAGCTCGATCAGATAATAATCTCTGCCCCATACGCGAAAGCAGTACAGGACGGAAAAAATGTAACTGCATCTCCGCCGGCAACTTCTCTCTGGTGTCTTTTGTATGCCCAGGTGATGCAGGCAGATAAAGTCTCATGGAGAAATATTCTAATTGACTCAAGAGAAATGTTTCTATCAAAACCTGACTACAATAAAAAAACCGTTCATAACAAAGACGGTCAGGTTTACGGAAATTCGGTTTATACGACACAGGAAGTTTCTACTATGCTTCAGAGTTTGGGTTTGCCAACGACATCTTCACTAAGTGCACTTTGCGTAGAAATGTTTCCGCTTAAAGGTCAATGGCGTATTCATTACGACAGGGAGAAAATGAGGTCCATGCTTGCAGGTGTATTTGCAGGAAATGACGGAGGTATTGATAATGCACAACAGGAAGAAGAAATTAATCCTTTGCGTGAAGGACTTGGATTCTTCAGGATTCTTCGTACATCGCCTCTTTGTAAGATTGAAGATGTGTGCTGCGAGGACTGTTGATTGATAAATTTTAAATTTAAAAAAATTCCACCCTGTCTTTCTAAAAAGGCTGTGCTCTTCCAGCCGAGGAAGCAATCTCTAAATATAACAACAATAACTTATACCGAGTCTGTCATTCCGGCAATCTTTTGGCCGGAATCCAATCAGCAAATTGACTTCAAAATACAAATTTTATAAGTATGTCCTCTTTATGTGTTGGTCATTACATATGATCGTATTCATTCATTCTCAACGGGCGTATTGATGTTTTCCAGACCACGCAATCTTTGAAATTTTGTCTTAATGAAATTATTAACATTATAATTTTGTCATGTACCTTTGGAAAAGTGGATAGCAGTTAAAAAGTGAATTAATTTTAAGTATATAAAAATACAATATTTGCTTAATTTGCCGACATATGAAGGGTAAAAAAATTCTTTACTTGGGAGGTTCTATGAACCAGACTACAATGCTGCACCAGATATCTATGTGCCTTCCGGAGCATGAGCATTTTTTCACTTCATTTTATTCAGATGGTATAGAAAAATTTTTTGCAGATCTCGGTGTCCTGGATTTTACAGTTCTCGGTGGAAATTTTAAAGAACAAACCGAAACCTTCTTAATAAAAAATAACTGTAATATTGATTACGAAGGGAAAAAAAATAATTATGACCTGATTGTAATATGCAGCGATCTCCTTATTCCTAAAAATATCAGAGGAAAAAAAATGGTTATGGTGCAGGAGGGAATGACAGATCCGGAAAATATTTTTTATCATATGGTAAAAAAATTAAAGATACCCAGATATTTCGGCGGGACTGCGGCCACAGGCTTGTCAGACTACTTTACGGTATTCTGTGCAGCATCAGAAGGTTATAAAGATTTGTTTATACGCAAAGGTGTAAAGCCGGATAAGATCCTTGTAACAGGCATTCCTAATTTTGATAATTGTATTCAATATACTAATAATGATTTCCCGTATAAAAATTTTGCCCTGGTTTGCAGTTCGGATTCAAGGGAAACTTTAAAATTTGAAAACAGAAGAAAATTTATCTTCAATGCTTTAAAACTTTCAGAAGGCAAACAGCTTATCTTTAAGCTTCATCCAAATGAAAATGTTGCAAGGGCAACAAGGGAGATAAATAAATGGGCTCCGGGTTCAATGGTTTTTTCGGGCGGGAATACAAATGAGATGATTGCTAATTGCGATATTCTTATAACATTATATTCAACTGTCGTTTATGTAGGTTTGGCGCTTGGCAAAAAAGTTTATTCTGAATTTAAATTAGAGGAGCTTAAAAGCCAGATACCTATTCAAAACGGAGGAAGCTCCGCAAAAACCATCGCTGAAGTTTGCCAAACACTTCTCGAAAAAGAAAAAGTAAATGAAACAGATTTAACCGCGATGAGAAAAAGAGATAAATTTGGCATGACCTACCAGACTGCATAAAATTCTTTGATTAACAGAAATAAAAATATATTAGTGGTCGTTCAGGCAAGAAGAGCTTCATCGCGTCTGCCTGATAAAATATTTCTTCCTCTATCCGGAGCGCCCCTGCTAATAAGAATGATTGAAAGAATTTCATCGTCAGGAACGCCCAAAGAAATTGTTGTTGCCACCACAACTGGCAGCGAAGATGATAAAGTTGTTGAGCTTTGCAAAATGTATAAGATTAACTGCTTTCGCGGAGATGCCTCAGACCTGCTTGACAGACATTATAAAGCAGCGTTGGAATACAGCCCTTTAGCCGTAGTAAAAATTCCATCCGATTGTCCGCTTATCTGTCCGGATGTAATTGATAAAGTATTGGAATTTTATCTTGAGAATGAGAAAACATATGATTTTGTAAGCAATTTACATCCTGCTACTTATCCGGATGGAAATGATGTAGAAATTATCCAAATGAATATACTTAAGATAGCGTGGCAGGAAGCTCAGTTGCCTTTTGAAAGGGAACATACAACTCCTTTTGTCTGGGAAAGACCGGAAAGATTCAGAATTGGAAACATTAAATGGGAAACAGGCTTAGATCTTTCAATGAGCCACAGGTTTACAATTGATTATAGGGAGGATTATGAATTCATTAAAGAAATTTATAATGAGCTGTATGATGAAAGAAAAATTTTTAAGCTTTATGATATAATGAATCTTCTTGAAAGAAAACCGGAATTAAAAAAAATCAATAAAATGTATGCAGGAGTTAATTGGTATAGAAATCACCTGGAACAATTGAAAACAGTTACCAAAGAACAAACAAAATTTATTCATTAATAAATGTAGAACATTTATTAACCCCGTTATAAATAAAACTTCTAAATTGGATAAAGAAAAATTAAAAGATTTACATAAAACTGCTTTTAAGGTCAGAGAGCACATTATCAGAATGTCGACAGAGGGCGGCTGTTTCATTGGCGCCTCTTTGTCATGTGCAGATTTGATTGTTTTTCTTTATAAAGAATTTCTAAATGTAAATAAAAATAATCTGAACGACCCTGAAAGGGATTATTTATTTTTGTCAAAAGGTCACGATGTACCGGCGCTTTATGGAACATTTGCCGAAATCGGATTCTTAGAAAAGGACCGTTTGAAAAATCATTTGAAGACTAATGACTTCATTTACTGGCATCCGAATATAAATATTCCGGGAATTGAATTCCACTCCGGTTCGCTCGGGCATTTACTCAGCGTTGCAACGGGTGTTGCCATCGATTGCAAAATGAAAAAACAACAGAATAAAATTGTTGTGATCCTTGGCGACGGAGAACTCGATGAAGGTTCCGTTTGGGAAGCTGCATTGGTTGCAGGCGCAAAAAAATTGGATAATTTAATTGCAATTGTCGACAGAAATAAATTTCAGGCCAATATTGAAACAGAGAAATTGATTCCGTTGAATCCTATTGCGGATAAATTTGAAGCCTTTCGCTGGAAGGTCCGTTCAGCTGATGGACATAATTTTGAAGAGCTTGAAAAAGCATTTTCAAAATTACCCGTCGAAAAAGATAAGCCAACTGTTATTATTGCTGATACAGCCCGCGGAAAAGGTCTGCCAAGCATCGAAGAGAGAGCCGACAGATGGTTTGTTAATTTTACCGGGGAAGAAATTGAAATGCTGCTGAAAGAACTTCAGGGTGGTAAGATTTCCGAGCTTTCTTCGGAAACGATTGTTGCGAGATAACTATTAATTTTTTTTTGAGTTCTTTTTCCCAAGCCCCGGCTCGGGAAAGTAAAAGACTCCCATACAGTTTCCAATCTTCACTTAAATTATAAAATGACATACGAAGAATTATTAACTTATCTGGTTAGGCGTGATGAGAGATTTATGATACTTACGGCAGAAAACAGGGCTGCAATAAGAAATTTACCGGGACTTATCGGTGAGAGGTTTATTGACACGGGTATTACGGAGCAAACCATGATTGGCATTGCTGCAGGTCTTGCCCTGCGCAAAAGAATACCGATTGCCCATGCACTCGCAAGCTTCCTAACAATGCGGGCTTTTGAATTTATAAGAACAGATGTAGGTATTGCAAATCTCCCCGTAAAGCTGGTAGGCGGATTTTCGGGTTTTCTTTCGGAAGCAAACGGCCCTACTCACCAGGCAATTGAAGATGTTTCGATAATGAGAGGCATTCCGAATGTAAATGTTTTCTGTCCGGCTGATGAAGAGGATATGATGATTTGCATGCAAAAAATTTTAGAAAGCCCTTCACCATTCTATATACGTTATAATAATTTACAATCCTCCATGAAGCATTCCCGGAATTTTGAAATCGGAAAAGCTGAAGTTATATGCGAAGGAAAGGATGTAACAATTTTGGTCTACGGAGTTTTATTAAAGCAGGCTGTAGAGGCAAAGGATGTACTTAAAAATAAAGGTTACTCAGCCGGAGTAATAAATTTAAGAACCTTAAAGCCGATTGATGAAAAATTAATCATAAAAATTTCAAAAAGTTCACAGCTCATAGTGACGCTTGAAGACCATTTCAAAACCGGAGGATTATTTTCTATCCTGGCAGAGATATTCTTAAATAATAAAGTTATGTGTGATATTGTTCCCATATCCCTTAATGACAGATGGTTTAAGCCTGCCATGCTTGCAGATGTACTTGAGTATGAAGGGTTTACCGGTGAAAAAATTGCGGATACGATTTTGAAAAAAATAGTTGAACTTCAAAAGACTTAAATAGATTTTTAAAGGCTTGGTAACCACTACTTACAAAGCCCAAGCTTTGTAATTAAAACTCGAACAGAATTAAACTTTCCCAAACTGAAGCTTGGGAAGAAGAGATGTTTTGCAAAAGACTCTTGGGCGAAGTTCAGTTTGTGGGTAAGTATTTAGAAATATAAAACAATATAGCATTTTTACAGCTAACTTAATTAATTAAACTGTGCCCAATAAAATAGAATTCAATTCAGATTATCCAGACATCACAATTTCAAATGAAATATTTAAAAGAAGTGAAGGGTTAATCCCGGCTTATACGCAAACACTTGCCAAAGGGCCGACTCAATGGATCAGAGGCATCGCTCCGAAATATTTAATAAAAGGAAAAGGCTCGCATGTATGGGATGCCGACGGAAATGAATATATTGATTTTAATATGGGGATCGGTCCGATAGTCTTAGGTTATTGCTATAACAAAGTGGATGAAGCAATTATAAGACAGCTTAAAGACGGTATAACATTTTCAATGATGCACCCGCTTGAGGTGGATCTTTCGGAAAAGATACGTAGTATAGTTCCGAATGCCGAATCAGTAAGATTTTCAAAAACAGGCTGTGATGCGACGGCTGCTGCAGTAAGGCTTGCAAGAGCATTTACAAAAAGGGAAAAAGTTTTGTGCTGCGGATATCACGGATGGCATGACTGGTATATTGGTGTAACAGACAGGGACATGGGCATTCCTGAAGCAGTAAAAGATTTAACATACACTTTTAATTATAATGACATCGGATCTCTGGAACAATCTATTGACTCAGATACGGCATGCGTAATTCTGGAACCGTTTGTTTTTGAACTGGAAAAAAATAATTTTTTAAAAGAAGTACAGGACCTTTGTAAGAAAAACGGAATCCTTCTGATTTTTGATGAAATGTGGACCGGTTTCAGGATTGCAGTAGGAGGAGCGCAGGAATATTTCGGAGTTATTCCCGACCTTGCCTGCTATTCCAAGGCAATTGCTAACGGAATGCCATTGTCGGTAATTACGGGAAGAGAAGACGTGATGAGATTATTGGACAGGGATGTCTTTTTCTTTACCACCTTTGGCGGAGAAGCTTTGTCACTTGCTGCAGCTATGGCAACAATTGATGAGATAAAAAATAATAATGTTCCTTCTCATCTTTCTTCTCAGGGCGAAAAATTAAGAGAGGGCTATAATAATATTGCAATGAATCTTGGAATGGCTTATACGAAATGCTCGGGCTATAATTGCCGGACTATAGTTACTTTCGATGTTAGTGCTGGAAACCCGTTGGAGATGAAGTCGCTGGTCCAGCAGGAAATGATTAAGCGCGGAGTTCTCTGGGGCGGATTTCACAATATGTGTTTTATGCATTCTGACGATGATATTGAATATACCCTAAAAGCATATAAAGATGTTCTTCCTATATTAAAGAAAGCCATTGAAGAAAAAAATGTCTTAAAATATTTAAACGGTGATCCTGTTGAACCCGTATTCAGAAAGACCGGTAATTTTAATATTAAACCAAAAGTTCTCAAATAGCTAAGTGGTATTTGAAATGAACTAAAGCTTGAGAGTAATAATAATATTTACTTATCCATTTACTGTATGTTTCGAATTTAGTATTTATAAATAAGTTAAATTAATATTCATATGGTTAAAGTAAAAATCAGGGATAGTTTTATCGGTGAAGGAGAAAAAACTTATATAATTGCTGAAATCGGAATAAATCACAACGGCTCGGTAGAGCTGGCAAAAAAACTAATTAAAGGTGCAAAGTCTGCTGGCTGTGATGCAGTAAAATTTCAAAAAAGAACTCCCGAGTTGTGTGTTCCCCCGGACCAGTGGTATGTTGAACGGGAAACTCCCTGGGGAAGAATGACTTATATAGATTACAAATATAAAATCGAATTGACCTTTGATGATTTTGCCGAAATTGATGAATATTGCAAGAAAAAAAAAATAGATTGGTTTGCCTCATGCTGGGATGTAAAATCTGTAGATTTCATCGAGCAATTTAACCCGCCGCTTTATAAAGTTGCCTCCGCCTGTCTGACAGATAGTGAATTATTGATGAAGAAGAAAAGTACAGGAAAACCTCTAATGATCTCTACCGGCATGTCTACATTAGAAGAAATTGAATCTGCTGTAGAAGAAATCGGAACTGATAATTTGCTGATGGCACATTCAACATCCACTTATCCGTGCAGGCCTGAAGAGTTGAATTTAAAAGTTATCAGGACTTTGAAAGAATTCTATCCGGATGTTCCAATCGGATATTCAGGACACGAAACAGGACTGGCTACAACATTGGCTGCGGTGGCGATAGGAGCTGTCTTCGTTGAAAGGCACATAACACTTGACCGCGCTTTGTGGGGCACAGATCAGGCTGCTTCGGTTGAAGTGGAAGGGTTTCACAAATTAATCAAGAATATACGGGATATTGAAAAATCTCTGGGTGACGGGATTAAAAAGGTTTATGAAAGTGAGCTGGGTAACAGAAGGAAACTCAGAAAGGTATGAGGAATAATTCATCTATGTGTAAATTTGTATATATAAATATTCGACATTAAATCAATATAAGTACAAGACTCAGCAACAAGAAGCAACTCTTTAACATTTCATCATACTCAATTCTCTAATTCC
>JBBSDT010000071.1:0-11528 GCA_038240405.1 Ignavibacteria bacterium | reverse complement strand
ATTTTTTCAATTATCTTTAATTCCTGTTCTTCTCCTTTAAGAAAAATAGTATCACCTCTGATAACAATAGTGGCATCAAAATTTTCTTTAATCAGATTTATATTTACATCTTTAACACCTGAAAAATTTAAGAGGTCTATTCCGGAAAGGGAAATTTTCTTTTCTATCACATTATTCAATTACATTTCCTTAAACTAAAAAGCCCTTACATTTTCTTCAAATGTAAGGGCTTAAATTAAAAATTATTCGTTACCAATATCCTGAATTTATTTTTTCTTTGTTTTGGTTGTATCTTTCTTCATATCAGGTTTCTTGGTATCAGGTTTCTTCATATCTTTGGTATCCGGCTTTTTCATATCCTTCATATCTTTCTTTTCAGTCTTATCTTTGTTCATATCATTTGAAGACTTCATCATTCTTTTTTTCCTCTTCATCTTATAGGAACTTGACATTCTCATTGCATCCATCTTTTGTGCATCAGTTAAGGTTGGAATTCTTAAAACCTGTCCTGGATAAATTAGATTTGGATTTGGAATGGTTTTCTTAACTTTAGGCGGAGCATTAACTACACCGTTTTTGTTTGCGTCCCAGATTGCAGGCCACAATCTTGAATTACCATAAATATTCTGCATCCCGGCGATTTTGTATAAGCAATCACCTTTTTTAACAGTATAGCCTTCCTGAGTCATAGGCATTTTGCCCATACAGTCGGCAATTTTCTTTTTCATTGAATTATATCTGTCCCAGAATTCTGAAAGACATTTCATTCTTCCGTTGGCGCCTGCATCGGTTAAGTACGGCCACATGTTCTTTTGAATATCCGTTGCATCGTCCGGACCCTTACATGCATTAACTCTTTTTTCAGCATCTGCAAATTTTTGTTTGTAGGTGTTATATTCTGCTTCACTTCCTACCATTGCATACAAAGAATTTTTTGCATTGGTTTCAGATGTTCCTACATCATCTAACCTTTTCTTTAAACCGTCTACTTCTGTTGTTAATGAAGCTAATTGATTTGTTAAATCTGTCTTCTTGGCTGTGTATTCATCCATTTGTGCTTGCCACTGATCTTCATCCATTTCAGTTGTATTGGACATATCATCATCGTCATCTTGTGCAAATACAGTCGATTTTGCAAATACTGCCAAGGAGAAAACCATCATAAATACTAACAATTTATGAAATTTCATTTTTTAAAATCTCCTTTTTTTTTAAAATTTAGTTTAATAATAATTGTTTAATAAATTTTACAGAAATTACGGGCAGTTTCTTCTTACTGCATCTGCCAAACCTTGCCATTCTTTAATTTTTGCTTCTCGGTCTGCTACTTGCTTTTGCAATGCTGATTTTTCATCATTCTTTGCATTAACTTGTGATTGAAGAGCATCAACCTGTGCCTTCAAATCATTTAATTCTTGCATTTGTTCTTCGCTTACTCCACCGCAACCAACTAAGAATGTTGATCCCGCAAGTGTTGCCACTGTGAGTAAAACGAAAAACAAGTTTTTCATTTTTGCCATTTTTAAAACCTCCTGATTTTTATTGGCATTTTTAAATAGGGTTAATTAAGTAAATCAAAAATAAAGTATTAATAAAGATTTGTCAAGTCACATTCTAAAAAAATAGACACTTATTATTGAATATTAGACGAAAATTATAATATTCTAATAAGTGTCTATAAAATAAGACAAAGCCTTTTTACTTCAGTCGTTCTTCAAAAAAATCTCCAATTTTAAATCTCATATTTAAAAGTATTGTCAAAAACCCGAACTTATCGTCATTATTGGTTCCTAAACGGAATGATGGCCCGATAGCAAATGAGCTTAATGCGAAACCTTCTCCGAGATTTGAAATCATTGTTTCAAACAGGAATTGAAAATTTCTTTTGCTGCTGGCAAATGTCGCATCCATTCTTACATCAAATTGTGAGCCTGCTAACCGCATTTCCCTTCCGAGAAATCCTAAATGCATTTCACCGAACTTTTGAGCAAAATATAATTTAGATCGTGTCGATCCAAAAGTTCTGAAAGGATACCGGAATTCAAAATTTGTATAATTTCCCCGGATAACATTATTAGGCATCAATGCTCCGGTCTTTGTATTCAATACTCTCTGCGGTGGATCAACATCTCCGGAATCGATTGTACTAAAAAATCCTAATTCAAAAAAATTTCCAAATGGAATTACATAACTAAATTCAAGTCCGATGGTAGGAGCAAATAAATTATTGTAGTTAGAAAGATTATGTGAAGGGATTACAAGTGACGTATCTCCTCCACCTCTTTTTAAAACAAATTCTTTTATTCTTGTGGTTATACCGACAGAAAGTCCGAGTATATGAAATGCAGTACCTACCATATCTGTTTCCATTGGACCCGAATAATTAGTTCCAAACTGAAAAGAAAATCCAACAGATTTTTTTATCGGTACGCCAAGAGGATCACCGCCAAATGCTTGCAGGTAGGGATTAATATAGGCAGTTGTGCTTAATATATCTCTTTCTCTCCCTGGGGGCGAAATCGCATTCTTAATTTTGATATTTTTAAGAACATCCAGAAATACTGAAGCATAGTTTAATTTTTTCTTATTCAGATTCTCCTTATTAGAACCAGTCCAGTTTAATAATGCCTGCTGAACATCTTTAGTTAAATCTGACCAGAGAAAACGGCTTGCATCGGGAGAAGTCTCATCACCAATAACAACATATTGATTTATCGGTGACGGGTCAAGAGTATTAACAACCAGAATATATGATTCAAGCTTTGGATCAATATTTAACTCGTCCTGCAGTTTAATAAAAACACTATCGTCCTGCGCCCTTGCAAGAATTCTGAAATATTTCCAGGTTCTTGGGTCATCATCCCTTTCAAGCTGGGAATAAACATTAGTACAATGAAACAGACTGATAGCTAACAGAAAAAGAAAAATATTTCCCGAATAAAATTGTTTTGTTTTTACCATACTTTGAATTTTTATTATGAAATTATTACCAATCGCCAAACTGGAATACACCCGTCTGGTTTATATTTTGCTGCGTAGCGATTTTATCTCTTACATTAACCTGAAAGGTTACAGAATATGGAGAAGACCTGTTCTGAGTAAAATTATCAAACGCAGTTTTTGAACTTAAAAAATTTAAAGTTACATCATATACCAAAGGGCTTACCTGCTTTACCGAAACGGGTCCGCTGAATTTTACATCCAGCTGCCCCGGGATATCATCCACCAGAGTAATCCTGTAACCTACTGTAGCCTGCAGGCTTCTGACAGATACATCTTCCCCGGCGGGAACTAATCTTTGCATCATAATCTTTGGTTTAGCATTTTCCTTTGTGCTGACAGTTTTAGATACTCCACCCCTTCTGAATGTCAGACTGCTCTGACCTCCTAGTGTGAAGGATCTTGAACCTCCGGGAGGAACAGTGGCTACGAGAGAGCCGTCACTTCCATATATTTCTACCGGCAGGTCGCTGGGATTTGAAACTGTATTTGACGTGTACTGGGTAAAGGATTGTGGAATACGGAACTCAGGTTCTTGTTTTTGTTCTTTGGGTTCAATTAATTCATGTTGAGTATTCTTTGGCTCAGAAGTTTTTTCGTTTTCAGTTTGTATCTTGAATCCCGGAGATGTTTGATTAACAGTTAGTGAGGGATTATTGGATTTAAGTTGTGATAGCTGATTTTGTGCTTCCGCCAGTTTCTGTTTTAATTCTTCCGGATTTGTAAATTTTTGAGTTGTATCAAATTTAATTTCAGGAACTATTCCTCTTGCCAGCAGAGAATCCACCATTGCCTTCAAAGAATCTGTATATTTTTTTTCTTCAACTTTGTTCGGATCTTTTTTAACAACTTCAGTAAGGTCAAGATTAGCTCCCTTCAAAGCAAGAACAGCAATTACAAAAATGTATAACGACTGATATATAATAAATTTTACATCTCTGTTTTTTCGACCGATCATGGTATTTAAATAGAAATCCTTTTGTTAATGATTTTGTCCCCTGTTTAATAAAGTAATCAAATTGTCGAGACTCTTTCTTACATTGTCATCTTTAAATCCTTCCATTGTAGTTCCTATCATTTTAACTGATTCACTCAGGGACTGGGATGTTTTCTGAATTTCCTTTAAATACTTTTCATCGGGAAGATTCAAATTGTTAATCTCAGAAATAAGACGTTTAATATTTAAGCCAAGCTCCTGCGAAGCTTTCATTGTCTCATAAATACTATCCATTTGTTCTTTATTAACGGAAGATTCAATGACAACCTTAGAAGGAGTTGACTCCGGGGAAGGAAGTACCTTTGCTTTAATTAATTGCGATTGCAGGCTATATTCATAAGCCCGCTCTACATTTCTTATACTTTCCTGTATTTCCTGGTATTTCAGTGCGAGCTCATCAAATACCGAGTCGAATAATTTTGCTATTGCCAGTATCAGTATTGATTTGATTTCAAACGGAACAGCAAAACCTACGAACAGGGCAGGTCCTTTTTCAATTGAAAGAAGTAAAATAGCAGCGCCCAGCAGAGGAAGAGCAGTACCCAGACCGTCTATAATTCCACTATATCTGTCAATGATTCTACTTATTGATTCCGCGGAAGCTTCCCGGTCTTTAAATTCTCTTCTCAAAACTTTATTGGCACGGATAGCGCAGAAAATAAAAATGATGTAAAGCACCAATGGAAACCACCACAAATTTACCGGCTGAACATCAGTATTCAGCACTGCCTGGCCGGGATTAATATATTTGGATAAGGACTCAAATATATTACCCATAAAAGGAACATCCGCAATGCCTACGAAAAATGATAAAATCAATAATATGAAGGAGGGGATTGCAGCTTTCATAATTGTAGGGAAAGCTTCAGAGTAAACTCTTTCAATATTCTTATTGATTGTTATTTTTTTGATCTGTTTTAGGTCGAAATCATATTTTTCTATTGCATCCAATCCATTGGCATTTCCAGCCTCGCTAAAATAAGGATCTTCCAGATTTATATCTTTATTATCGGTCATAATTTAAAATTTTAAGTGCTTTTTTACAAAATAACCAAAAAACATTCCAAAATCAAAACTAATGAGCTATTAAATGCTGTATTGGTTTTTGTACTAATATACAAAATCTTTTATCTTTTTCAGCTCTCCATTATGAAAATTCACGATCGATACATGATGGTTTGTGCGGTTTTTAATTGTAATATTGTTATGAATTGCTTTATAATTTGTTTCTGCCTCAAGAGCAGTGTTCATCTTTTCTCTCGTATCGTTTCCTTCTGATATTTTATCGAGAATTAACTTCAGTCCATCATATCCCAAATAATAATTCTTAATCTCCTGGTCAGAAAGATTTACAGTGCCGATTTTAGATTTATCTTCTAAAAAAAAGTCTGAATCAAAAAAGAGGTCTTTTATGTACATCCTGTTATCCTTCAAAACGGATTCATTATTCCAATCGCTGGTTCCAAGTATAGGTAGATTTATATTTTCAGTGTTTAATTGTTTAACTAATAGAGAAATATCATCCGGACCTGAAACAGGAATATAAATAGCGTCCGCGTATCCCGGAACATAGTTCCTGTTGCCTTCAGTATTGTTTAAAGGTATAATTCCGATTGAATCCATAACCTTTCCTGCTTGTCTCCCGAATAATTTATAAATGCTGACGGTCAGTTTTGTATTCAATAAAGAATCAAGATTTGAAAAATGAAATTTAATTTTCCTTAATTTTTCAATCTGGGCTTTGGTTAATTTACCAAAGTCTAGTAATTTTTCGTTAATACTTATCTGATTTTTTATTTCTGCTAATTTCTGGCTTAGATCAGCATTATCCTTTGAATAATAGGTCACTGATAAAACATTATTACCGTTATTTTCAACTTCCTCCTGAAACGGTTTTGCGAAATGAATCCCATAATTTTCTTCGGCAAGTATTATAAAATTTTTCATCTTAAGTTCTTTCATGGCAAAGTCCGCAATTGATTTACCACGAATTTCATACGTCGGATTCAACTGAAATACATACTCATTATTTTCAGCCAAGAAATCCTGTGTTGCGGTAGGTGTAACTATCGGAATCCTGTGGAATGCAGCAGCCCCTGCTCCTGAGACCAATTCATTGCTGAACACAGGACCAAAAATAGCTATAACGGATGAATCACTCCCAAATTTATTTATTATAGTAAGAGTAGTTGCAGGATCTTTTTTTGTATCCAGAATTTCCAAACTTACTTTATTATCTGAGTGTGCAGAATTATAATCGTCAATTGCATCGTTAATTCCCTTTAACATTTGTTCACCTAATTTTTTATCTTCAGGATTTGAAGAATTGTTCATTAATGGTAATGCCACTCCTATGGTTATTTGCGAATATAAAACATTAACTGACAGGATGAAAATTATTAAAGCAGTAAATATATTTTTTGAAATCATAATATTATTCCCATTCAATTGTGGCTGGAGGTTTAGAGCTGATATCGTATACTACCCTATTGATGCCTTTTACGGAATTAATAATCTTGTTGGAGATATGTTCTAAAAAACTCTTTTCAAAACTATAAAAATCTGCTGTCATCCCGTCAACGGATGTTACTGCTCTCAATGCAATAACGTTTTCATAGCTTCTTTCGTCTCCCATTACTCCTACCGTCTGAACGGGAAGCAAAACAGAAAATGCCTGCCAGATCTTATCATACAAATCATTTTTTTTTAGCTCATTAATATATATATCATCCACCTCTCTGAGTAAGTCAAGCTTTTCCGTTGTAATATCACTTAATATTCTGATTGCCAGTCCCGGTCCCGGAAAGGGATGTCTTAAAATAAAATTTCTTGAAAGTCCCAGCTTCATTCCGATCTCCCGGACTTCATCCTTAAATAATTCTTTCAATGGTTCAATAAGCTTTAATTTCATTTTATCCGGCAGTCCGCCCACATTATGATGAGATTTAATTGTTGCCGAAGGACCTTTTAACGATATTGACTCTATTATATCAGGATATAACGTTCCCTGCACCAGATATTTTACTCCTTTGATTTTCTTAGCTTCCTTTTCAAATACATCTATGAATGATTTCCCGATTATTTTTCTTTTTCGCTCAGGATCAAAAACATTCTTTAATCTTCCCAGGAAAAGATGTGATGCATTTACAAACTTCAGGTTTATTTTATAAAAATCCTTAAAAAGCTCAATAACTTTCCTGCTTTCATTTTTTCTCATTAATCCGTTATCGATATGAATACAGACTAATTTTTCTCCAATTGCCTTATGTACAAGCACCGCCGCTACCGAAGAATCCACCCCGCCGCTCAATGCGCATATAACAATATTTTTGCCGGCGGTTTTTTTTATCTCTGCTATTTTAGATTCAATAAAAGATTCAGGTTCAAATAAGTTTTTTACTTTGCAAATTCCGAATAAGATGTTATATAAATTATTCCGTCCTGATTCCGTATGTTGAACTTCAGGATGTAATTGTAATCCATATAATTTTAATTTCTCCGATTCAAAACTGCATATTACTCCGGTTAAGCTTTTAGATGTAGAAGTAAATTTATCAGGCAAAACATCGATAGAATCTCCGTGACTCATCCAGACGTTTAATTGATTATTAGTTCCACGGAACAATTCCGAATCTTTAAAAACATAGGCTTTGGTTAAACCATATTGCCTTTGCTGATCGCTGTGCAGCTTTCCTTTATACATCTGACATAGAAGCTGCATGCCATAGCAAATACCCAGAACAGGTATTTTATTCTTTGTAAAAAATTCTATATCTGCGCGGGAGATTTTTGGTGAATCTTTTAACATAACACTCGAAGGACCACCGGAAAGAATCACTCCTTTTATGTTATAATCCGGTTTTTTTTCTTTGAAAAATTTTTTGATATTAATATTGAAGGGATGTATCTCGGAGTAAACTTTGAGTTCTCTTGTTTTACGTGCTATTAGTTGTGTATACTGGGAGCCGAAATCAAGAATCAGAATTAACTCGGTATTTTTCAATCTATAGTTTTTTTATTATACCGGAATTTCCCGAAGCAAGCAATATAGCTCCAAATGAAGGTGAATATTTTTTCCTGACTACCTGAACGATTTTCAAGTTCAGGATTTGACTGCTTAATTCATCGGATAAAATATTTTGATTTTCGATGATGCCGCCAATGAAAGCCATTTTTATTTTTGTTTTCCTGCCGGATACCCGCAAAAAAATTCTTATATGTTCCAGTAAATCGAATACTGCTTCATTCACTACTTTTAAAGCCAGCTTACACTTTTTTTCCCCACATTCAATCACTACAGGCGCCAGGTTTTGTATTTCAAAATCTTTCTGAAAGACTTTTGCATTGAGATTATGTCTGTCGATTCCAAATTTAGAAAAAAGTTCTTTGGACAGCATACTGGTTTCTTCCTTATTTTTTCTTTCATCATATTCTTTTGCAACAAAGTTTAAAGCCTTCCTTCCTATCCAGTACCCGCTGCCTTCATCACCCACAATTCTTCCCCAGCCACCAACCCGGATAATTTTGTCGGAAGAGTAACCATAAAGAACTGAACCGGTACCGCTTATCAAAATAATTCCTTCTTCTCCTTCAAATGCCCCGTAAAGCGCAGTCATTGCATCTGTTGTAATAAGAATATTCCTGAACTTTAATATTTCTTCAAATGATTTTTTTAGTTTGGTTCTGTCAGTTTCTTCCCTTGCGCCGGCAACCCCTAAGGCAATCCCCAGACAATCCGAAAGACTAAGTTCAGATTGTTTTAAAGCATTAAAAATAAATTTTGAGACTGCACTACTATACTTTTCGGATCCTAATACCGAATAATGAACGCCTTTGTAGGATTGTTCAAATAATTTTTTTTTCTCTTTATTAGTAATGAGCAGTTCACATTTAGTACCTCCGGAATCAATACCTATATAAAACCCATTCAAGTTGTTGTCCATATGAAATAAGTTATTAATATTCATTTCAAATTGAAATTACAAAGAGAAAAGTTGAGAAAAGTACAATATTCTACTTAGCCTGTAATTTTATATTTTGAAATCCTATCTTCAAAAATATTTTAGTATATTTATAAATATGATTTAAATCTAAAATTTTAAAATTGAAGACTGAAATTCTCGATAAAGGATTTATCGAAGTCATAGATAAGTTAGGTTCCGATTTGACAGTTGTTAATTCTGCGCGGGTATCATTTGGAAAACGTAAAGAGAAATTTGATGACAGCGACAGAAAGCTGGTTCGTTTTCTTTCAAAGAATAAACATTGGTCCCCATTCAGGCATATGATGGTTCAATTCCACATAAAGGCGCCGGAGTTTGTTATGCGGCAGTGGTATAAGCATGTTGTTGGAATCGAGACATCATCGAGCTCATCTGCGAAAGATCATGCATGGAATGAAATAAGCGGGCGTTACGTACCGGTAAGCGAATTTTATTTCCCTTCTAATTGGCGGCAGCAATCTGAAAGTAATAAGCAAGCTTCAAAGGGAAGTATTGAAAATCAGGCAAAAGCTTCGGAAATTTTTGGAGATGCCATGAGATCTATTCTTGATTCATATAATAATCTTCTTGAACTTGGAGTTGCGAAAGAGCAGGCACGATTGCTTTTGCCATTAAATCAATATACAGAAGTCTATTGGACGGCCTCTTTTCAGGCTATTATGAATTTTATTGATTTACGTGATGAGGCTACCGCACAATGGGAGATTCAGCAATATGCAAAAGCATTAAAAGAACTTATGTATGGGATTTATCCGGAAACTACAAAGGTGTGGTTTGAAGTGAACGAAAAACAAGCCGAAGAAATGAAGCATTAGATAGATACAAAAGTTATGTTTAACAAAGTATAATTAGTGTTATTATAATAGATTTGAATTGTTCGAGATATTAATTTCCGGTAAAAATACTCTTAAGTACCTGACCGGCCATATTTGGATTTTCTTTAAACCTTCTGATTGAATATTCATACCATCTTTGACCAAAGGGGACATAAACTCTCATCCTGTGCCCTTTTTCCACAGCTCCGTCCCGCAATCCCTCCTTCACTCCAAGTAGCATTTGAAATTCATATTCATCTTTTTTCAAATTCATTTCCTTAATAATTCTAACGGATTCCTTTATAAGATATTCGTCATGGGTAGCAATTCCGCAATAAGATTTTTTTTCTAAAGCAATTTTCAATATTTTCAAATAGTTTTGTCTTATCTCGTTTCCATCCTTAAAGGCAATTGATTCAGGTTCAACATAAATACCTTTGCAAATTCTGAAATTTGAACCTATATCTGAGAGCCTCTTCACATCGTTTTCACTTCTTCTTAAATATGCCTGAATAACTATTCCTACATTATCAAATTTCTTTTTAGCATCTTCAAAAATTCTAATGGTAAGGTCAGTCACGGAAGAATCTTCCATATCTATCCTTACGAAAGTGTTGATACTTTTTGCTTTTTCGAGAATTTCCATAATAAGGTCCGAACATAATTTAAAATCAAATTGTAATCCTAACATTGTTAGTTTTATTGAAAGATTGCAATTTAGATTGTTTTCATGAATTGCATTAAGTGCAGCAATATTTTCTTCCTTGGATTTAATAGCTTCCTCCCGGTCGGTGATAGATTCTCCAAGCACATCTAAAGTAGCCATCAAGCCCTTTTGATTTAATTTCCTGACAGTCGAGACCGCATCGGAAAGCTTATCCCCGGCTATATATTTGTTGGCAAAAACTTTAACCAATCCCTTAGGTAATATCTGTATTGTAGGAACTAAGACTTTATTTAATAACCTCAATTTAACAATTTCATTTTGATTAGATTTAATGACCTTGCTATATTAACTATCTTTATAAGGAATCCAAATTTTGTCTCCCTGCAAAGCCTTCCTGGATACGATGCCAGAATAATATTTTTTCTTCCCCGTACAAATAGCATAGGAAAACCTCTTCTCCATTGTTACGAATGTGTGGAAAATCAATTAACCCTTCATTAATTCCCTTTAAAATTATTCCATCCTTTGTAATCTGATTGACCAGTTCTATAAGTGATTCTAAATCCTGTGGATATTTGCCGGTCCCATTTGTTCCTAACCCACCAAAAAAATGATGTTTATAAATGTCGTATCCTTTTTCATCAAGGATCTTCTTTAAGTTAATTATTTTAAGCAACTTTGGTTTTAAATCAGGTAGTAAATTTTGTGTCTGGGGTAATGTGAAATGTTTTTTATAGAACATCAATATTTGATTTAAATAAAAATAATGAAAAAGGATTTCTTTATATATTCCAAAATTATACAAATGAAAATAGCATCCCAATTAAATGGAATGCTATTTAATATTTTAACAGGAATAATTATAAAAAAGCTTAAGATTTTTATAGCTTTTTCATAATATTATCATTAAGTTACATAAGTATCATTAAATAATGTTACAGAATTTTAAAACATCCCTGAAATCCCCTCCTTTCCCATAGAGGGGAATTTACAAGTGAAGACCCAACCCTCATTAAATCTTACTTGCTATCAAGGACGTAATTACT
>JBBSDT010000070.1:0-11546 GCA_038240405.1 Ignavibacteria bacterium | reverse complement strand
GTCAACCTTTATCTTTTTTTGAACTATGTTTTTTTCACCTTTTGTATGATAAGTGTTTGTCTCGCTGGTCCAGAGATTTGACAACTTATGTTTTAAATAATTTAATCTCCTAAGATATATAAATTTCCACCCGTTTGTATGCAGCGTGTTTAAAATTGACTCGTAATTCTTATAATTGTCTTCAAACCTCAGCTGTGATATTTTGACTTTGAACCCGTAAATGCTTTTGCCAAAAAGTCCGGCTCTCTTACTGCAGCTGTCAATGTACAAAAGTGGAAACTTAACCTTTGATTTTGAATATATGAAATTGAAAATCTCTACGTCACAAAAAATGTCGGGGTGACAATTTAATAAATCCGTAAGTACCGTACTACCCGTTCTTCCTCTTGTATAAATAAGGAATTTTTTTTCTGGGTAGCCAATTTTATTTCTGAATAAATTCGAATACTTAAATTTTTTTAAAAGCCTTTTCTTAAAATTCTCTATACTAAAGTTATGTCCATTCTCCATTCATAATTTAATTAATTAATGAAAATTAATACTCATTATGTTTGAATTAATAACAAAACTGTAATTTGATATTTTTTATAACCTGTTCAATTTCATTTTCAGTCATCGGTACATATAATGGAATTAAAATACTTCTATCACTTAATTTTTCAGAGATAGGAAGTTTTATGTTTTTAAATTGATTTCTATATGGAGGTTCGGTATGGCTTGTCATGACCCCTCTGCGAGCTTCGATACCCAAATCAATTAAATTTCGAAGTAAATCATTTCTTTCTTTTAATGACCTTTCATTTATATAGATACAAAATGACTGGTAATTAGATATGTAACCTTCTTCCTCAGTTGGAAGTATGATCTGATCAATACCTTTTAATTCTTCAATATATCTTAAGGCAATCTCTCTTCTTTGTTTAATTATCCAATCTAATTTTTCGAGTTGTCTCAATCCGATTGAAGCCTGAATATCAGTCATTCTATAATTATATCCGATTTCAAGATGTTCTTCAAATAATGGTTTTCCCGTTTTAGCTCTGTCAATAGCGCTGGTTGACATCCCCTGCTGCCTTAATAATTTTAGTCTTTCATAATGTTTTTTGCTTGTAGTTGTTATCATTCCTCCTTCTCCGGTAGTAATTATTTTTCTGGGATGAAAAGAAAAACAAGCTAACTCAGAATCAGATCCGACCCTTTTCCCATTGTATATAGAACCGGTTGCGCATGCTGCATCCTCTAGTAATTTCAAATTATATTTTTCACATAATATTTTAAAAGAATCTATATTGGCCGGCATTCCAATTTGGTGGACAATGAGAATTGCTTTAGTTTTTTTTGTAATTAATTTCTCGGCATGATTTATGTCAATGTTGTATGAATAGGGTTCAACTTCCGCAAAAACAGGTTCAGCTCCGACATATTTTATACTATTTGCTGTTGCAATATAGCTTAGTGAAGGACATATTACTTCATCGCCTTTTCCAATGTCTGATACAATCATCATAAGGTGAAGACCAACAGTACAATTTGATACAGCAACAGCATACCCGCCATTTATATATTCGGAAAACCTTTTCTCGAATTCTTCGACTTTTCGTCCCTGGGAAATCCATCCGCTTAATATGGTTTCATACGCACTACGAGCCTCGTCTTCTGTTATATATGGTTTCGCAATTGGAATCATTTTCTAAGTTTTTGTACTCTCATTTAAGACTTAATAAATAAAATATTACTCAATTAAAATATTACTTAATATAGAGTAGCGCTTAAACTTTTGACAATTAGCGAAGGACATGTAACAATATTCCCTGATTTGTCTTCCCATTCTGTTATGCAAATTGTTCCTTCTCTGCATAAAACTTCGATTCCATCGGGATTAATTTTATAAACTCTTCCTTGTATTCGCCCTGAAAAGTTCCTGGAATTGTTTTCTCCTATAAATGCCTTTCGTATATGATAACAAGTTTCCCGAAAGAAGCAAAAAGCTCCGGTAAAAGGGTATGCAAGAGCTTTTATTAAGTTGTAAATTTCTACTGAAGACTTATTCCAGTTTATTCTACCGTCCTGAGGTGTTCGTTTACAAGTATATGTCGCTTCTGATTCGTTTTGATCATATAGAGTTATTTTATTTAAGTCGTTATCCTCAAAAACTTTCAAAAATAAATTTATTGCACAATCGGTCAGTTTATTATCAACATCAATAGCGTAATCTTCAAATCCAATGGGTATTCTCTCTTGGTACAATATTTTTCCGGAATCAACTGAATCTTCACTCATCTTAAACAGAGTTACTCCTGTTTCCCTTTCACCATTTATCATAGCCCATTGCAACGGTGCAAAACCTCTGTATTTTGGAAGGAGAGATTGATGTGCCAATATTAAACCATTCTTAAGAAATTTATTTACAGATGTATCAATCAATGATCTCCAGCCATACACTATAATAAAATCTAAATTAGAACTTCTTATTTTCTCATAATCATCTTCCAATAATTTTCTCTTGGTTGAATTAGGGATCTTATTTCCTATAAGTAATTGAGATATAAATTGAAAATATTTTTCAGTTTCATGTTCATCTTCTTTTAATATAATCCCAAACACGGGAAATAGCTTTTTCTGAATAAGAACCTGGATTAGCTTATAACCTCTTTTTGTACCCCCAATAAAAGCAAATCTTAACAATAAAAAACCTACAAATAATTTATTTGATTAGAACTTCAATACCCTTATTTTTTATCGAATGCTGAGATGCCTCTAAAATTTTTATTACTTTCAATCCTGAAATGGAATCTGATATAGGTTTGGTCCCGTTACGTATGGCTGAGACAAAATCTAAGCTCATTACTTCCAACGCTTCTTTAGTATCGATTTTTGGTGTATATATATCTCCAATACGATAATCAACCAGAATTTTTTTCTTTTCTTCATCCGTTTTATGATCATAACCAGTATCATAAACCTTTATTTTTTCTGTGGGCTCAATATCATTAAATACAATCATTCTTTTATCACCTCCGATTAACATCATTCTAATTTTTACGGGAGATGTCCATGAGCAGCTAAAATGTGCGATAAAACCCGAGTTATAATTTAAATTGAGGTATGCAATGTTTTCAATTTCATTATTTGTATGAGAAACACCCCTTGCTTGTACACTAATAGGCATTTCTTTTATCAAATAATTTAATATTGAAATGTCATGAGGGGCTAAATCCCATAATACATTTATATCAGGTTGAAACAATCCCAGATTAATTCTGGTTGAATCAAAATATTTAATATTTCCAATGTATTTATTTTCGATTAAAGTCTTCATTTTTTGAACGGCGCCCGTGTATAAAAATGTATGATCTACCATCAAAACTTTACCCTTTTTTCTTGCCAGGTTGATTAGATTTTGAGCATCCTTACTATTAGATACCATAGGCTTTTCTAAGAGAACATGTTTTCCATTTTGAAGAGCTTTAAATGCCAAATCATAATGCGTGTGTACTGGCGTGGCAATTACAACAGCCTCAATTTTTTTATTTTTTATTATTTCATCAGAAAATGTAGAGAATTTTGCGCTTGAACAAAGCTTTAATAATGTATTTGATCTTTCTTTTCTTAAATCTACAACGAGCTTTAAGTTAACATCTTTGATATTAGCAAAATTTCTTACAAGGTTTGTACCCCAATAACCAAATCCGATTATTCCGACATCCATTTTAATATATTAATTAAATCATACCCTTTGCTTTAGAACAAAGATTTAATCCCATCAACTGTTCTGTGAATTTGTTCATCAGTAAGGGCCAAACCACTTGGAATATAGAATCCTCTGGCTGATAAATTTTCTGCAATGGGATAAGTTTCATTTTTGAACAAACCCATTTTTTTGAAAACAGGTTGTAAATGCATGGGGAAAAAAAATGGCCGGGTTCCAATATTTTTTTTTGCAAGCTTTTTCATTGCAATTTCTGAAGAGAATTTTATTTTTTTACCTAAAATGATTCCATAAACCCAATATATATTGTATGCATAACCAGTTTTTTCCAGTGGAAGAATAATATGACTAATTTCTTTTAAAAGTTTAGTATACAATTCGCCAATTTTTCTTTTCTTTTTTATAAACATTTCAAGGCGCTCTATCTGGGCTACTCCTAATGCAGCCTGCAAGTTTGTCATCCTAAAATTGAACCCTAACTCGTCATGAACAAACCTTTTATTTTTCTTAAAACATAAATTTCGTAACGATCTGCATCTTTCAGCAATCTTTTTGCTGTCTGTTACAATCATTCCGCCTTCTCCACATGTTACATGCTTATTTGGATAAAAACTAAATGTGCTTATATCGCCAAAGCTTCCGCATGGTTTACCTTTATATGTTTGTCCAATTAGTTCAGCAGCGTCTTCAATAATTTTAATTTTGAATTCCCTGGCTAATTCCATAACAGGGTCCATATCCACTGGTAATCCATAAATATGAACGATCATAATGGCTTTTGTTCTATTTGTTATTTTTTTCCTAAGAAGGCTTACATTCATATTCCATGTATCGAACTCTGAGTCAACAAGGACGGGAGTAGCCCCTGCTCTAATTATTGCTAGTGCACAGGAAATAATAGTAAATGAAGGCATTATAACTTCATCGCCAACTCCTATTCCAATAGCTATCAATGCTGCCTCTAGGGCAGCAGTTCCGTTACAAACTGCAATTCCGTATTTTCTCCCTGCAATTTTAGAAAATGACTCTTCAAAATTTTTTATAAATGGACCTTCAGATGAAATCCATCCTGTCTCAATACATTGAATTAAATATTTTCTTTCGTTTCCATCTAGTAATGGTTCATTTACAGGAATAAAATCCATTTGTCATTTAATATTTATGTCATCCTTGTTTATACCTGAAAACCGAATTTTATCATCATCACCTGCATATGGTCCTTGCTTTACTTCTATCATTTCTATTTCTTCAAGAACTTCAAATCCATGGCCTCCTTTCGAAAGAAGAATAACATCGCCACTTTTGAGAACACGGCTTTCCAGGTAAGATTGTTTGTCATTATAAAAATCTACCCTCAATTTTCCTTTTTTCAAAAATAAAACTTCCTGGGTAAATTTTACTTCCCTGGGTACAGCTTTATGCACATGAGGCTCTATTATTTTTCCTGTGGGATGATGCATATAGGCTAATTGCTGTGAAAGTTCATTAGATGTAAAAAAATGAATTCCCTCTTTTTTAAATTCACTGGAAATAATAATTGCCAACAGGTTATCACAATTTTTTATATATTCGACCATTAGTTTATTTTACTTTGCTCTATTATGATTAACTAAAGAATTAGATTATCTGTAAATATTATAAAAACTTTTTAGAAGACCCAAAGAAGACATTGAACATATCTCAAAAAATAACTATTGTTAGTAATATCATAAAAAAAATTTAAAGAAGGCTAAACATTTATAAGTCTAAACACTACCTATGGGTAATTATTTACCATATAATATTTTAATACGTCCTTCAGACTTTCTTCAATTGTAATTTTATTAGACCAGTTTATTTCTCTTTTTATTTTTTCATTCGAACCAATTATAACGGGGTTATCTTTGGGTCGTTTTAATTTTTTATCTTCTTTAATATTTATCTCAATATTAAGAATTTCACACATCATTTGAATAATATTTAGAAGTGAAATTCCATAACCACTACAAATATTATAAATTTCTCCCTTTTTTCCTTTCAGGAAGAGTTGGTGATATGCAATAACGACATCCCGAACATCTATAAAGTCACGAACGATTGACACATCTCCTGCTACAATAAATTCATTTAGAGAATTTCTTCTTAAATTAACTAACTGTTTGGCAAAGGAAGATATCGCAAAATAATCTTTTTGACCCGGCCCAATGTGATTAAAAGATCTGGTCATTATTATATCCATCCCATATACTTCTGCATATAATTTTGCAATTAACTCTTGAGAGCACCTTGCAATACCAAAGGGACTGGAGGGATTTAGCTTATGGTTTTCAACTAAAGGAAGGTCGGAAATATCTACTGCTCCATACTCTTCAGAGGACCCTACAGATATTATTCTGCAAGGCAACCCAATCATTTTTATATCTTCAAGAAGGTTTAAAAAAATATTTACATTATTCTGAAAACTTGTATTTGGACTTTTCCAACTTTCAGCAACGCTGCTATTCGAAGCTAAATGTAAAATATAATCCGGTTGATAGTCATATATTAACTTCCCTAATCTGTTTTTTTGACTTAAATCCGTTTTTTCAAATCTTACTTTTAAATGTTCAAAGCTATTTATATCAAAAGAAGGATTCTGAACATCTATACCAAGGATACATGATTCAATTTTATTGGTATTTAAGTATTGTAAAAAATATTTACTTACAAACCCTGAAAATCCAGTAATAATGTATTTGCGTAATGGAATCAAAAATTTATTATCACCAATTTATTTACTATCATCTAGTTTTTTTATGTTCCATTTACTTTTAACAAATACACACCCATGATCATCGTTTTTATAAATTGAGTGTTCAGAACCAACATCAATTACATTAAAATTACAAGCATTTTCAATCAAATGTATATACATAATATTAGGTAAATGAATGGCAACACCTGTGGTATAATATCCGGCTTTAAGAAAATTATCTGGAATTTCGACTTTGACGACATATGTATTCGAAACTTCTATTTCAGCTAGCCGTATTTCAGTATCAAAAATTTTTCTTTCAAATTTGTCTTTAACAAAAAGAGATAGCACTGAACCTCTGACAAATTCATTTACTTTAATTAATAACTTAAAGTAAATTACTTCAGTATGAGCAAATGTATCTGTATTTTCATTTGAAGCATTTACAGTTTTAACCTCAAGAATAGCAATTTTATTTCTTTCATTATTAGAATTAAATTTTCCTGGCTTAACAATTTTTGAAATACTCTGAATATAGGATTGTATCACATCATTTGTGCTTCCGATTTTTGCTATCTTTCCCTCTGATAGTAGTATAGATTTTTCGCAAAGCTGAGATACAATTCCCATTTGGTGACTAACTATAAGTATTGTTCTTCCTTCATTTTTACTCACATCCTTCATTTTCCCCAGGCATTTTTTCTGAAATTCCGCATCACCTACTGCTAGTACTTCATCTACTACTAAAATTTCGGGGTCAAGATGAGCAGCGACAGCAAAGGCTAAACGCACAAACATTCCGGATGAATATCTTTTTACTGGTGTATCAACATATTTATCTATCCCGGAAAAATTTAAAATCTCTTCAAATTTTTTTTTGATTTCCTGTCTGGACATTCCCAATAAAGAGCCATTCAAGAAAATATTTTCTCTACCTGTCAGATCTGGATGAAAACCCGTTCCAATTTCTAATAAGCTTGCAACTCTTCCTTTTAATTTAATAGATCCCGAGGAAGGAGAAGTTACCCTTGACAATATTTTTAGTAAAGTAGACTTTCCTGCACCATTTTTTCCAATTATTCCTACAACTTCTCCTTTTTGTACTTCAAAGTTTATATCCTTCAAAGCCCAAATGAAATCTCCTTCTTTTCCTTTATTAATATTATTTACCCTGCCAATTTTGGTATAAGGATCATCCCTGCCTCTGAATTTTGCCCATCTCCGATTAATGTCCTGAGAAATTGTCTTAGAGGATACAATACCAATGTTATATAATTTGGATAAATTCTCTACCTTTATAACACTCATATTTTAGAGTTTTACTTTTATCAAATCATTTGCTTTTAATCTTTCGGCAGCTTGAATCAAGGTCTTCAGAGATATAGAACTTCTTTTTGAAATTTCAATAATATCATTATGGCCGTCAGAAAGATTTAGAATCCACATTAAGGCATTTATATAATCTGTTGTATTTTTTTGTGCTCCTAATGTTGGATATAAACCTCTTTTTCCAAGCTGAGGTTCGCAATAAGGAGACTTGCTTAGGTAAAAATAATTGTTATCCAATACATCCAGGATTTCTAAATATAATTCTATTGACTTCTCCATTGCATCAAATGAAATAAAGTCTTTATTGTCTGCAGAGGTATGATATTCTTTATAAGTTCCATAGCGGGTCCTCATTATTGAACCCACGGGTAAATCAAAACCGGGAGAACAATATTGTCTCTCGTCGCTTCCTGTTGGAAAAAAGTTTTCAGTGGAATATTCATAGTTATGTTGATTTAAAACCTGTTCCGCTGCTCTATCAGCCAATGAATCACCCTGTCTGCTTCTTTTGTAAGTGAAATTTCCGTTGTCACCTACACAGGTCACAACATATCCCGCTTTTAATTCCTTTTTTAATTCATTCCCTTTCATTGACAAATAACAAATGCTTCCTATGGTTTCGGGCATAAATAGAAATCTGTAGGTATACCGATTATTCTGCTTTTCTTTTAATTTTTTGTAAATGAAAGATGTGACTAAAGGACCTGATAATTCGTTATTGGCCATTGAAGGGTGGCAAATATAAGTAGATAACAAAATTTCTTCTGATGAAGAACCTCTTAAGACAGCTTCTCCAATTGTCATAGACCCGTGTGGATTAAATTCAGAATCAATACATATTTCGTAAACATCATCTTTTAGATTTTGAAACTGGTTGAAATTTAGACAAAATCCCCAATCTTGTTTATAGTAAGTTGTCAGATATGGTATTACTTCGGGTTGTTCAGCAGAGTAGTGAAGATGCTTTTTTAATTCATTCAGGTTTAATTTTTGGAATATTTTTTCTGAATAACTGACAAGGTGCAGGTTATTGTTTTTAAAATCAATTATGACATTCCCGGAACTATCCTTTATCCAGGCTTCTTTCACATTCCACTCAGGAGGAACAGCCCAATCAAAACATTGTTTGCCGGAAGGAATTTCTAAAATATTAAAATCAACTAACTCGGATAATATTTCCAAAGTCTTACGATTTCCATTACCTGTTAGGCTTCTGTTGATAGGCCATAACCGATCAAAATACTTTTCAATTTCATCTTTCAATTTCTGTTTCCAATTCTATAAAGCATTCCCAGTGATGATCCTTCTTTTATAATATTTGAAATCTGATCGTAGACTGTTCTTGCGCTTATTAAATGAAGTGAATTTCCATCTCCTGGTCTATAACCGGAATATAATCCTTGGGACCAAATATGTTCTTCTGCTGATTTAATGTCCGTCTCAACTTTCATCTTCAAATTCCTAGCATACAAATCAAACTCCTTGATTTGAATTACTCCATCGTAATCAATATAAGGTCCCTTAAAAATTTTATGATACCTATGACGAGCGTTTTCCATTTCCTCGACATAATGATAAAATGTCATACAAATTTCTCCTTTTAAGTCGAGTACAGCGATCTTACCTTCAAGTTCCAGGAGTTTTGCAAATGGAGAGTCTGTGCCGAACGCACTAAAATTATATAATTGAGTAAATTTTTTTTTATGATAGCCTATCACGGCAAAAGAAAACAAGGGATGCCCCGTCCTTACAGAGTGTGGGTGGAGCCTTGCCATTTCTGTCAATATTCCTGTCTCAGATTTGGTATTTCTTATGTCAAAAGCTAATCCCTTTGTGAAATCAAAATTAAATGTTGGAAAGATTAATGTCCCCTGGCTTCCAACGCATTCTATAAATGCATCTAAAATATCCTGAGGAGTTAAATCGATTCCGTTTAATTTTGAAGTTTTCAAAATCCTTGATAGAGAACTATGTATAAGAACTGTATCTCCTTTTTCCAATCCTGTTTGATTCCAGGATAACGCTAATTTATTTACAATTTCCTTTTTCACAAAATGAATTTTCTTGAAATTATTTCTCTTGAAGAATATCTATAATACATTGTGCAGCAATCTCTGCTGCATTACCCGGGTTATAACTTAACATTTTTCTGAATTCGTTTCTCTTTTCTGATAATTGATCAGGATTTTGAAGATTCTCTTGAATTGCAATAGGCAATTTATCAATATCATATACAACGGTTCCTACGTGACGCCCTGCGTTTGCTTTAGGATCGTTTCTTACAAATTCGGCAGTTGTATTACCGAAATTTATATAAGTCTTCGTTAAAGTTTTTTCAAAAAACTCCGGGCAATCAATATAAATAACTGGTTTATTAAGCATAATAAATTCGAGAGCTACACTGCTAACATCTGTAACCATAACATCACTTGCAGATAAAATTGGATCAATATCATTTGATGGAACATGTCGAAAGTTTTTATTAATATCAAACTTTGAAAGTTTTTCATTCCAATCAATTCCTCCGGTATAAAATAAATAATTTGGTCCGTCTTTCGGGCAATAACTGATTGGATGGAGCTTTACTATCACATTAATATTTTTAACCTGTAAAATACTTTCTATAATTTTTTCTCCGTATGATCTCAGAGAGAGGCCTTCATCCCAGGAAGGAGCATATAGAACAGTCTTGAGCGCAGTATCTAAATTCAGCTTTCTCAAAACTTTAATACGATCATACTTCCCTTGTAACAACGCATCCGATTTTGAATATCCGATTTCATAAAGCTTTATATTCCTGTTGTTGAGTTGATATTTGTTTATAGAATTATCAGTTTGTTCTTTATGTAACGGACTTGTAAGAAAGTGTATGTCAAAATTTATAAAATCTTCTTTCCTGTATGATTCATATTTTACCGGTTGATTATGATTGATATGGACACGAATTGAATTTTTATTTCCCACACCATAAATGTGAGGGGATAAAAAAATATCGCACTTCGAGAATTCTCTGCTAAGATTGACATTAAACTGTCTATTCAGGGGGATATTGAAAGGATCTAACATTTTATTTCCTGCATAATGAGTAGCTATATAATATGAAATAGAATTAGTTTTTGTTTTAAGAACCTTATAAATCGGAAGTATAAAGGGAATGAAAGTCATTTCTTCAATATCGAGAATGATTATATTTTTTTTTTTAATCTTATCTAAAAACATTTTCAATTTTATTCCAAATATACTAAGTTTGATTTTATACTTGGCATTCAATTAAGTAATGTTTCTTAATATGGTTTCAAGTCCGGATCTGGAAATCTTTCTCGGATTATTATGAAGTCTTTCTAAATTAACTTTATCCATAATAATTTTTAAATCATCCACTGATTCAATTTTCAATTCAGATAATTTTGTTTTCAAACCTATACTTTCCATTAAATTTTTAATTTTGATCTTCGCTTCATGAACATCTTTGCAACCCAATAAAATTACCAGTTCTTGAATTGTTGCTTTAATTTCTTGAATATTTTTATTACCCCAAACCTCTTCTTCGTTTATTTCATTATTATATTCAAGAAATTCCCCAAGTGTAATACTTACAGCTTGTCCGTGCGATATCCCAAAAAAGGAAGTCATTGAATATGATAACGCATGTGGAGCGGTTGTTTTTGTAAGGTTGATTGCTTTACCTGCAAAATTAGCTGCCCTTGACATGTTTCTTCTGTTTTCTTCGCCTGGATTTGTAACAGCGGAGTACAAATTATTCATAATAAGAGGGATCGCCTCAGCTGAATAATC
>JBBSDT010000069.1:0-11649 GCA_038240405.1 Ignavibacteria bacterium | reverse complement strand
TACGCCTCCGTCAATTGTAAAGTTACTTATAGAAATTCTTGAACCGTATCATGGAAAAATTTTTGATCCCGCCTGTGGCTCCGGTGGTATGTTTGTGCAGTCAGCAAATTTTGTTTCTCGTCATCAGAAAAATAAAAGACCAATAATGGAAGAAGTTGGGATTTATGGTCAGGAAAAAGGAGCGAATAATCTGCGTATCGCTAAAATGAACTTGGCTATTCACGGTCTGTCCGGGAAGATTGAGCTCGCTAATTCTTTTTATGAAGACCCACACAAAAGTATTAAACAGTTTGACTTTGTGCTTGCCAATCCGCCCTTTAATGTAAAAGGTAAAGATAAAAATGGTCAGATAGTTATTGACCCTGCACGTCTCCAAGGAGATAAACGATACAACTATGGACTCCCCATTACAGGCAAAGGTGAAATTTCTAATGCTAACTATCTTTGGATGCAGATGTTTGCAAGTTCTCTTAATGATAATGGAAGAGCTGGCTTCGTAATGGCTAATTCAGCAAGCGATGCTGGAAACGCCGAAAAGGAACTCCGAAAAAAGATGATTGACACTGGGTTGATTGACGTAATTGTTTCAGTAGGTACGAATATGTTTATGAACGCTACATTATCTTGTACTCTTTGGTTTTTTGATAAGAGAAAACACGGAACAGATAGACAAACTAAAGTGCTATTTATTAATGCACAAGATATTTTTACTCCAATTGATCGTTCACACAGTGAGTGGACGGAAGTACAAATCCAAGAAATCGCTGGCATTGTACGCCGATATCGAGAGGAAAAAGACGAAGGAAAATATAAAGATATAAAGGGCCGATGTAAAGTAGTAACATTAAATGAAATTCACTCGAATGAGTATTCACTCAATCCGGGGCGCTATATAGAGATTGTAGAAACAGAAATGAACGATGTTGATTTTGATGTGAGAATGAAAGAACTGATGGATGAATTTACTGTACAAACTAGCGAAGCTCATAATCTGGAAAAGAAAATCCATAACGATTGGAAAAAAATTCTATAAAAGACTATGGTATCACTTCAAAAAGTAAAATTAGGAAATATTTTTAAACTAGAGTATGGTAAAGGGTTGATTGCCGAAAAGAGAACTTCAGGCTTATATCCTGTTTATGGTTCGTCTGGGTGTATTGGGACGCACAATGAGTATTTGATTGAAGGTCCCGGAATCATTGTTGGTAGAAAGGGATCTGTGGGAGAGATTTATTTTTCAAAAAAAAACTTTTTTCCGATAGATACTGCTTACTATATTTCTAAAAACGATTCAAAATTCAATATAAGATTTTTATATTATTTTTTAAAAACGCAAAATTTAAAGAGACTACAAGGTGATGTTGGAGTACCTGGACTAAATCGTGAGACTGTTCACAATGAGATTGTTTCCTATATTGAAAATCTAACTACTCAAACTCGCATTGCTTCCATTCTCTCCGCTTACGATGAGCTGATAGAAAATAACGAAATGCGCATAAAGTTGCTCGAAGAAATGGTTCAGAATCTCTATAGAGAGTGGTTTGTGAAATTCAAATTTCCTGGGTACGAAAAAGTGAAAATAATTGATTCCGCTACTGAATATGGGAAAATTCCGGAGGGATGGGAAGTGAATAGATTAGGGGATTTCGCCGACTTAACAATGGGACAATCTCCAAAATCAAAGCATTATAATTTAGAAAACCAAGGATTACCCTTTCATCAAGGCGTTGCAGACTTTGGTTATAGGTATCCAGTTGATCGAGTTTTCTCTACATCAGGAAATAAATTTGCTAACAGAAGTGATTTGTTATTTAGTGTACGTGCACCTGTTGGTCGTATGAACATTTCGACAAAAAAAATTATTCTAGGTCGCGGCTTATCTGCAATTAGGCACAAAAAAAAATTTCAATCGCTTCTGAGTTTAATGTTGGCAAACAAATTCACAAGTAAAGATATGATTGGAAACGGTGCAATATATAAATCAGTAAACCGATCAGAATTGGAAAACTTATTATTTATTACACCAATAAATAAGATTGCTGAAATCTTTGAAACAATTGTCACTAATTATTTTCAAGAAATGGAAAAATTATCTGCATTAAACACTAATCTTTCTGAAACTCGTGATTTGTTAATTCCTCAATTGGTAACAGGTTGGAGGGAGTTGAAATAAATATATGAAACTAAAATCATTCAGAATTAAAAATTTTAAATCAATACAAGATACCGGGGAAGTATTGTTGGACAAGGGTCGTATTGCCATATTTGCTGGTCAAAATGAATCCGGTAAGAGTTCCTTGTTAGAAGCACTAAATGCTTTTGAGCAAAGCTCTTTTTTCGATGATTCAATCCCTTTCGACTTTGATGATGCTATTCAAGAGGTTTCATGCACATATGCCCTCGAAAGTTCAGATAGTGATTTTTGGGAAGAAATTGAAAGCAGTTTTGCCGAAAACTATAAACTTGAACGAGGGGAAGTTGGAGCCATCCTTGATGTGATAAAGCTTAAGAAAACCATAAAAGAGTTCACCATAACACGTTCAACTAATAAAGGGAAAGATCGAAAAGTTGAAACTACACTGAGCAAGAATGTTTTTGAAATTATCCGGGCATCTATTCAAAAGGAAACAAGCTATGCAGTAGTTAAAACAGATGAAACAACTGAGACAAAAATAGAAAACACCGGTGCTGTTAAGTTGTCAGACCAAGACAACGCAGCTTGTGCTGATATTCTTTGGAAACATTCCCCAAAGATTGTCTTGTTTAATGATTTTTGTGATCTCCTACCCGATAAATTTTCAATAGCTGATTTAAATGCAAACAATAAAGAAGCCAAGGGATATAAAGCCGTAAAGAATTTTGAAAAACTCTCTGGTGTAAATTTCCTAAAACTCTTCGAGTTAGATGAGCTAAAACGTGATTCAATACAAGAGAAACACAATGAGACGATCTCTGTTGACTTCACGAAGGTTTGGAAGCAAAAGATTCATGGAGATAATAAAGTGAAAATTGCTTACAAGTTCGAGAAAAGAGAAACGGAAGAAACATCATTTATTCTTTTCTATGTGGAGACTAAGGATAAACAAAAAATTCGACCTCGTCTAAGAAGTAAGGGGTTGGTATGGTTCTTGTCATTTTGGATGGAACTAAAAGCAAGCAGTGATGATAATGTCCTGACTATTTTGGCGGACGAACCTGGTTTATATCTCCATATGCGTGCCCAATCTGACATTCTTGAAGTCTTTGAAAAGCTTTCTACAAAGGAGGGACATCAGGTTATATATTCAACCCATTCTCCAAATCTTATTAAAACGGATCACCTTGAGAGAATAAGTCTAATAATTAATGATTCTTCAAAAGGTACCATTGTAGAAGGTGTAACAACTTCAAAAATTGATTCTCAGAACAAACAGGATGCACTTCAGCCTGTTGCGAACGCTATAGGTTTTTCTGTGAGTGATTTTGCTCTGACGAACAAGAAAAATGTAATCTTGGAGGGAGTCTCTGATTTTTTCTATTACTTAGGAATGCGGAAGTTGCTAAAGAGAAAAGATAACTATGCATTTGTTCCAGGTATAGGAGTTAGAAAACAAGGGACTCTAGTCTCGTTTTGTCTTGGTTATGGTCTGGATTGGGTGACGGTGTTCGATGATGACGCTACTCGTGGCAAGGATTCTCAAAAAACTTTTGAAGAAATAAAAATGAGCCTGTTTGATGGTGACGATGCTACGGCAGCAACTAAGATGTATATTACAACAAACATCTCTTCTATCGAAAATATGTTTTCTTTAGAGGATATGAAATTAATTGATGATAAATTGATTATGAAACCAACCACAGCAGAATCAATTGGTGAGAAAAGGAAAGTAGTTTTTGCAAAATCTTTTTTTGAAAATGTGAAAAGCAGTTAAATTACAAAGAAAAAACTTAGTGGTACAGCTGTCAATAATTTCAATAAAGTTTTTGACTGGATTGATAAAAATTTGAATGTATGAACCCATTTTCTGAAGACAATCTAGTTGAACAAACAGTTATCAAGCTCATCAAAGAAGTATGGGCTGATTCAGCATGCCATATCAATGCCTATGGGGAGGGAGAAGATACTAAACTTGGACGAGAACATAGAAGTGAAGTAGTACTCAAGAAATATCTTTTACCAGCTTTAGGGAAAATAAATCCTGAATTACCGAAAGAATCTCTCGAACAAGCAGTTGAACAAATCATGAGTGACCGTTCACATTTGTCATTAGTAAATGCCAACAAAGAAATTTATCAACTCCTTAAAGATGGTGCAAGCGTGCAAGTAATGAACAGAGATGGGGAATATGAAACCGAGACTGCATGTTACTTTGATTTTCAAAATCCATCTAACAATAATTTTTTGTGTGTCTCTCAATTATGGGTTGTAGGAGAAATGCATACCCGTCGACCGGATGTAGTGTTATATGTAAATGGTATTCCGCTCATGCTTTTAGAACTCAAGGCATCCCATAAAAGTCTAGTAGATGCGTACCGGGACAATTTGCGAGACTACAAAGATACGATTCCAAAATTGCTTTGGTATAATCTTGGCATCATTATTTCAAACGGAATAGAAAATAAATTCGGTTCGATCACATCACCATTCGAATTTTTTAATGAGTGGAAAAAAGCTGAAAGCGAAGATGATAGAACAAAGACTGATATTGCCACCATCATACGCGGTGTGTGCGATAAGGGACGGATGTTAAATATTTTTGAGAACTTTATTTTATATGATGAATCAATTGGCGATACCAAAAAGATTGTGCCTCGCTATTTTCAATTCTACGGTGTTAATCGCGCGTTTCAAAAAGTAATTGACCGGAAAATAAACGAAGGAAAGCTTGGTGTCTTTTGGCATACACAAGGATCAGGTAAATCATATTCGATGGTGTATCTTTCACAAAAAGTATTCCGCAAGCTGAAGGGTAATTTTACATTTGTAATAGTCACTGACAGAAGTGATTTGGACCGGCAAACTTATAAAAATTTCGCAACTGTTGGTGCAGTGTATGAACAAGAGGTTCATGCTGAATCAATTGTTCATTTGAAAGAATTGCTACGTGCAGACCACCGCCAGATTTTTACCACCATTCAAAAATTTCAAGATATTAAGAGCGCGGTTTCCAAACGTGATGATATTATTGTCATGACTGACGAAGCTCACCGTACGCAATATGATAAAATGGCTATGAATATGCGAAAGGCATTGCCGAATGCTTCGTTTATTGGTTTTACCGGAACACCGCTCATGGCTACAGGAGAAGAAAAAACACGGGAGACGTTTGGTGATTATGTATCTGAATATAACTTTGGTGATTCCGTTCGGGATGGTGCGACAGTACCTCTCTATTACGAAAACCGAGTGCCGCGATTAGAAAATGTAAACGAACGACTTGAACAGGAAGTTGGTAAAGTAATGGACTTTTATGATTTGAATGAAGAAGAAGAAGAAAAGGTAGAAGCTGAATTTTCTACTTTCTATCACTTAGTTACCCGGGAAGATCGATTAAATTCTATAGCACGCGATATTGTGGAGCATTTTGTAGGACGCGGATATGATGGAAAAGCAATGGTAGTTTCGGTAGATAAGAAAACAGCGGTACGCATGTATATTAAAGTCCGAGCAGAATGGGATCGTTATTTAGGAAAATTGAGAATGGATTTATCACGCACACGTGATGAATATGAGAAAAAAAAAATTGAGGAAAAGCTCAGACAACATGAAAATGTAGATATGGCAGTGATGGTAAGTCAAAGCCAGAATGAGATTGCCGATTTAGAACCATTTGAGATTGATATGCGTCCGTTAAGAGAGCGTATTCTACACGGAAATTTGGAAGAAGAATTTAAGAAAGCTGACAGCAATTTACGAATTGTTTTTGTCTGTGCGATGTGGATGACAGGTTTTGATGTTCCCAATCTTTCGACACTGTATTTGGACAAACCACTAAAGAACCACACCCTCATGCAAGCAATTGCACGAGCTAATCGAGTTTCTCCCGGAAAGAAAAATGGTTTAATAGTTGATTACATTGGAGTATTTAGAAGTATCGAAAAGGCTCTCGCTATTTATGCCTCAACCATTGGTGGTGACGATGAAATCATTCGAAGTAAGGATGAGCTTGTGAGTGAACTTGAGAATGCAATTAATGTCGGCAAGAAATTTTTATATGATGTTAATGTAAATTTGGAAAAAATAATCTCTGACCCTGCGGAAGAAAAGCTAGCTTTAATAGAACATGCAACTAATACTATCGTTAGTGACCAAACAAAGAAAAAGAAATTTCTTTATCTTGCATCGAATGTCCAAAATACATACCGTGCGGTTTTACCTGATCCATCGGCAGATGATTACTATACGGAAGTAACTGCTATTCGAGTACTCGCTTCACGAGTGCGTGATGTTGGATTGGCAAGCGTAGATGTTTCACATGTAAAAAAAGATTTAGAGAACTTGTTGGACCGGTCAATTCAAGCCGGAGAATATGTTATTCCACAACATAAACGACTAAAGGATTTAAGTGCCCTTGATACTGATGCTCTTCATGATTTTTTTGCAAAGCTGGATAATAAAAATATACAGGCTGAAAGTTTAAGTGCTGAACTAAAAGAGAAAATTGAGGATATGGTGAAACGAAACAAAAAGCGTGCGAAGTTTATGGAGCGGTTGAATTCTTTACTTGAGACCTACAACACCGGAGCACATGATATAGATAAACTGTTGACTGATTTGATGGATATAGCGAAAGATTTAACAGTGGAAGAACAGCGAGCAATAAGACAAGGACTTTCAGAAGAAGAATTAGCAATTTTTGATTTATTGCGTAAGGATAATTTAAACCCCGATGAAACTGCAACTGTGAGATCAGTAGCCAAGGATTTACTGGAGCAATTGAAACCAAAATTGGTTCCGGGTTGGAGAGATTTTGAGCCATTACGAGCCGGAGTAAAAATAACTATATCAGAAGTGCTGTACCCCCGATTACCGGAAGAAGTCTATACAGTAAATGATTGCGAATATAAGGGCTTAGAGGTTTATAATTTTGTGTATGAAAAGTACGGCGACGTTCGAACAACTATATTGAGGAAGCTGAAAAGATAACATTTGATGAAGGATTAAATATTATTATTGGAGAAAATGGAGCTGGAAAATCAACGGCGCTGGAAGTAATAAACTTTCTTTTTAAGAGAATTCTTTTTAGACAATATGGTATAAACCAAGATTACTATTCACGAAGAAATAATATTAGACCTGACGAAAAAAAGAGCATTCTCAATCTTGCAGAGAATAATTCATATAATGGCTTTAGGCTTGACCGGAATTGGAATACTGAAGATAAGCCTCAAATTATTAGGGTTGCCATTAAATTGGACGAAATTGATACAAATAATATACAACATCTTCGGGATAATATGGAGAAGATAAACGCTGCTATCAGTTCTTACACCAATAGGACACCAAGCGCACTTGTTACAAACAAAGAAACTTATGTTCTAGATATTCACCTCAAAAGTAATGATCAAAGTTTTTCAGCCTCTTTTAAAGATGGCTCAAACGATTTCGGGTATGAATATCTGACTGACTACAATTTTTACAAAGAGTCTATCAACTTATATAATCTGGAAAATCCAGAAGATATCTTATCACCTTTATATGAATCCTTTACTCTCATTAGTGGGTATAGAAATTATAACGCATTTATTCCCTCAGTTACATTGAGAGATCAGCATCCCGTTCAGCAAATTCAAAGCATTAAAAGCCAAGACTATTCAAAAAGCCTAAATACTGTTACTCAAGATGAACCACAAATTTTTAGTCTAGTTAGACTAAGAGTCGCTGAAGCTCACTACAATCTTATTCCACAAAAATTTAGCCAAGAAGAATGTGAATCGAAAGCCAATGAACTTCCTTTCATAATTGCAATTAATGAAAAGCTTAAGGTTGTTAATTTAAGATGTAAAATTAAATTACTTGAACTTAGAACATGGCAATATAGCTTTGAATTTTTTGACCTTCGAAGAGACAAAGTTATTAAGGATATTAATAGCTTGAGTGCGGGTCAAAAGGCTATTGTTCATCTTGTTTTTGAAGCATATGGTAGAGGAGACTTAAAAGGCGGGGTTGTAATCATTGATGAACCAGAGATTCACTTACACTACCAATTTCAAAATGAGTATTTAGAAGTAATTAAAGAATTAAACTCCGAACAAAAAAGCCAATATATTTTAGTCACGCACTCAGAAGCATTAATTAATTCTTCCACTATTAATAACGTAAAACGCTTCTCCCTAAATAAGGATGGCTCTACCGAAATAAAAGCCCCTCATCTAACTACAGATCAGAAAACTTTGATAAAAATTCTCGATAATACACGCTCTACATATGCCTTCTTTGCAAAAAAAGTTCTTTTAGTTGAAGGAGATACGGATAGGTATTTTTTTAAATCCATTATCCATGAACTCTATCCGGAATTAGATCAAGAGATCGCTATTCTTTATATGGGAGGAAAAGGTGGCTATGAGAAATGGAAAAGTTTATTTGAAAACTTTGGACTATTAGTATACTTTATTGCAGATTTTGATTTCTTAGTTGACCGTGGTTATCCTACTGAGAAGGGAACCCCCTTAAAGACTTCCGCAGAAATTACAAGTTTTAAAACTAGAAATTCTGAATGGGAGGATAAAATTGATGCTGATTATGCTAACAGAGTTTTTATTTTTAAGAAAGGTGACCTTGAACATTATATGGGTGTAACCAAAAAGGGTTTAACAGAGACAATTGATTTTTGTAATACGCGTCTTACATCTTATCTTGCTGACGACAGTAACGAAGAAAGCAAAGAGATAAGAAAAATAGTTAAGCTTATTTCCATTTGATAATATTCAAAATAATCTGTCGATCAAATTTATTAGTTTAATGGATGCTTCAGTATCTGCTCTCGTAAATGCTGAACACTTGCCGCTAAGTAAATTGTAGTAGTCTTTATGTCACTATGCCCCATCATCTTAGACAAGGAATAAATGTCACATCCCCCTTCGAGCATTAGGGTAGCGAAGGTATGTCGGAGTTTATGAATCGTAAATTTGATGCCGGATGCTTGAACTATTTTTTGAACAAGTCTTTTTATACCGCTCTCAGTAAAACCCATGTCATAGGTGTAGGAAGTAAAAAATTCCGGACAGGTTTTATAAGCTTTTTTTCTCGCTTCTAAATATTTTTTTAACGCTTCAGCCAATCGATAATTGATAGGTATGATCCTATCTTTACTACCTTTCCCTTGCCGGATAAAGATAGACAAGTTTTCCACATCAACGTCAGTATATTTAAGATTCAATAATTCTTTTTTCCGAATACCCGACATTATGAAAGTAGCAAAGATGGCATAGTTGCGGTATCTTAAAAAGTTATTATTATATGGGTAGTTGTCGACTACTTCAAGTATTCGTAGTGCGTCCTGCTTAGTCAATTTACTTGGCAATCTTCTTTCAAGTTTAGGTACTTCAAGGTTCTCTATAGGGTTACTAGTCATATGCCCTTCTTTCTGACACCAACGAAAGAACACCATGAGTGACTTGTGATAGCAGATGAACGTATTCGGAGACCAATTGAGTGTAGTTCGACCAAAATAAAACAAGTTTCTAGTATTTTCCTCTGTCACTTCCTCAATTTCGCTAATCTTAGCGAAATTACAAAAATAGTTAATAACTTGTTTATACCGTGTAATAGTAGGTCCAGCGTATCCCTTAATGTACTTGGAATAATCAAAGAACTTTTGCGAAAGAATTTGTATAGACATATAAAAAAGCATTACAAATAGATTGTAGTGCTTTCTTTTAAAATATAGGAATAGAAAATTTTAAAAACCGACTTTTCCACAGCTTAGGATGACCGCTTTATGTCCGATGTATCTGCGGAAAAGTAGTTTTTCTCTAAGAATATTGCTTGTTTGTGCAATTCTTAGAAACTTTCTGCGACCTAATAAATGCCATTAAACAGGTCTAGGTTAACTAATCCAAAACCCTTGATTTTATTGGGAAAACTCACTTTTATACCCTAAAGTGGATGATTTTGGGTAGACCTATTTACTGCTCTTTTTGAGCAAACTTTAATGGCAAATTTTTAAAAAGAAATTACTACAAAATCTATTTGATTTTATTAGATTATGCTTATATTATACCTCATTTAGACAAATTCGCCAATCGTCAATTTGTGCATTTGCTCAACTATATGTTCATCTGGCAAAGAACGTAAATATCGCAATGTCATTTTTAGACCTCGATGCCCCAGTAGTTTTTGTAAGCCAACAATATCATGAGTTTGTTTATAATAATTAGTTGCAAAGGTATGCCTGAATCTATGAAGATGGCAATTAATTTTGGTCACATTACTTAAAAAACGAATAAAGTGTTTTGCTCCATGTTCAGTAAAACCTCGATCTTGTATACCGGATACCCATAAAAAAAGTGTAGAGAATTTTTCACGATAAAGTAAATAATCTTCAAGATACGGGACTAATTGTAAATTCATCGGAATAATCCTAGTCTGTTTTGATTTCGATGTTTCTGCTCGAACAAGGATTAACTTTGAATACATATCAATATCTGATAGTTGCAGACCCAGAAGCTCTTCCCTACGCACTCCAGTTAGACTTAAAAGCATTATGATCGCAACATTACGTTTTTTAATAAGCAAATTTGTCCAATGGATTTTTGTATTAACCGCATAGCATATGGTTTCAAATTCTTTAACGGTAAAGGCGCGTTTATCTGTATAGGAGACTTTTGGATACGGAATTTTGTCAAACGGATTAACCTCAATATATTGACGTTCAATTAACCAATTGAAGAATATATTAAGTATGTTTCTAAGAACAGTAACACTGGAATTTTTATACGTTCTAAATATTTGTTGCCTTCCTACTTTTCGCTCCCGCGTGTCAATAAATTCAAAAAAATTAATAATGGTTTTTTCTGTCAGGTCTTCTAATTTCATTTCACAATTAAACTTTAGAAACAATCCAAAGCATTGCCGGTGACTCTTGATTGTTGCTTGAGAATGTCTAGCTCCGTATAATTTATATTTAATGAAAAGTTCATGAAGGTATTTCAAATCAATGTCTTTCTTTGCACCAGAAGGATTTCTAAAATTAGAATGTTGGGTATTTAGTTTTCTCTTCAATTCCCGATTCATAAAATTGAGAAGTGTGTGAAGTGTCCCAACTTTATATTATGACATAAAAGTTCTATATAATTCTAGTTTTGGAAGGGTATGAACTCATTAGAAAGAGCAAAAAGGTCAGAAACCTTTTTTTCTTGGTTCTGACCCTTTGCCAGTGAAACTGTAAACTACAAACAGACATAAAAGTTTATTGCACGACCTAACTCGTATGTCTTGTCTGAGCTAGAAGAGGTCGTCTTTGGCTGACGTTTTCTACGGCTTACCGCTTCTACTTCTTTCGAAATAGGGACGCCATACAAATAACAACTAGTGTCATGTCAATCTACAATTGTCGGATATAATCGTTTGAGTTTTACTCTTGCATCCTGAGTTGTAAACTGCCAATTTATCACAGTCTTTTTATTATTTCGATGAATTTCCCAAGCTTTTACTTCCTCTGTCATTGT
>JBBSDT010000068.1:0-11739 GCA_038240405.1 Ignavibacteria bacterium | reverse complement strand
TTTATTAGTTTCTTCCATAATCTGACTCCTTTACTTTTTAATTTGTGAATCGCTTTTACAAAAATAGTAAATATGAGTCAGATTTTTTGTTTTTTATAACTTTTTTTATCGTGTACTGAGATCTAGTCCTATCTAGTCCAATCTAGTCCACGGTTATTTTAATCGATGGATATTTGTTATTCTGGAATAACGAATCGCGGAATTCCAATATCGTTACTCTCGGAGCATAATCATTAGGAAAAAATAAATCATGGTTCCGGACCTATGATGCAGATAATTTTTTTATCTTCTCAATTAACCAATGCTTATTTACAACCACATCCTTAAGAATAGTTTTTTCAAGAAATTTGATTTCCGATCTGTTCTTTGAGTCTCTTAATTTGAAAAGACTATTTGTATAGTTTAGAAATTTCATATTGCTCTCTTTATAACTATCCGATACTGATTTATTTTTTGAAAGAAAATGTTTGTGTGTGTCCAGTATGTATAAAAACATATTATAATCATTCTTTTCGTAAGTAATGATAATCTGCAGGTTCCTCAGATGATACTTCATCTGAAAAGTATGGATATTTATTCTGTTAATATACATCAGTGCTTCGTCGAATTCATTTTTCGAATAATGCAGATATGCTGAAGCGTAAAGGCCAAGATTATCTTTCTGATCAGGGGCAATTCCGGGAAAGAATTCTTTGAACATCTTTTCAATAAATACCGGATCTTTTAAGTATGCAGAAGTCTTAACTGCAAGCATATATAATGTAGGAATAACCTTCCCATCTTCGCTGGTAAAAATTTTCTTTTCAACCAATAAATTAATAATATCAAATAATTCACTGATCTTATTAATTTTTGAAACATCCTTACAATTATCCAGAGCGCTTCCGAGACACGCATAAAGCCCTCTCATACCGGATTCTGAAATATATTTATCATTCATAAGAAGTGTCTTTTTAAACTCAAAAAAAAATTCTATGCTTTCCGGATTAAGGTAACATTTCATCAGCTTAAAAAAAAACAATTGCGACTTTGTAATGCCTTACAGAACCTGTACTTAAAGTTTCTAAATATTTTTCAAATTCATTACTGTTAAAAATTAGTTTTGAAAACATTTTAACAAAATCATTATCCGGCAGCTCATTGTATTCAGATTCTTCAATATAAATATTATTGAAATTATTACCGGACTTTACAATAAAATCAAAAATCATGATTTCAGCTATTTCCTTTGAAAGCAGTTTAGAACGAAGCCTGGGATTGTATGCCTCAAGTGCAGACTTGCTTTTCTTCAATGCAAGATAATCCTGGTAAAAATCATCATGAAATTTTGAAGAAATAAAATAATTTTTCTCATGAGTGTTATATTTGCTCAGGTATACACCGGACAGATGCTTCTCCGATAATTTTTCGAGGAGATTTATCATACGCTGATTATTGTCGCTATTCAGCTTCTCCACCTCAAGAAATCGCTCAGCCAGTTTTGTAATATCATAAATAATGTTTTTCATAATCCCATAATTATATTTCTTTCCGGGAAATATTTTTTTCCACAATTCTTCCTTGTCAAGCTTTTTATTATCGAATTCCGGGGCAAATTTTTTGATCAGCTCAAATAGAATAACGGTGTTTTTTCGAGTATTAAAATAAGGTGAAGATAGAAATGCTTCAAATCTTTTTAATTCTTCCTTATCGAGAGCTCTCAGAATTTCAAGAAAAGAAGTCCTTCATTAACTTTAAATCCAAATAATTTTGTAAGCGTAAGGAATGGATTCTTTTATGATGAGTTTGATATCTGTTATTACCACAACGGTTCCGATTCCCTTATACTTGTCCTTCAGTCTCAAACTGACAAAAGTATTTTAGAAGTTTACAGGAATGGAATATCCGAGATGTTTTTGGGGCAATCATCATTTACCGGAAATATTAATGTTGTCAACAAAACACAATACTTTCCAAAGGTCGCTTCGGACGGGGGGAAAAATATCATGATAGTTTCATATTTCGATTACACCGCAACTGATCAGGATGTGATAAGTTACTCCTCCTCAAGTGGCGCACTTGGTCCTTTTACAATGCAATATATTTCGACGAGTACAGATGTTGAACAATACCCGAAGGTCACAGGCAAATATTTTTCAAACGGATCTTTTTATTGTTCGGCTAAGAGGTCAAATACCGGTGCAGGAACAGGCAGTATACTTTACAGGAGTGCGACACACAATTCATGGAACAGCTATTACCAGCTTCAGAATGATTCATTGGCCGGGTATTCTGCTTATGATTCAAGACCGGGATTCAGATTTGTAAACAATGATTCATGTTTTGCAGTCTGGAGCGGAAGCGGTGTTCTTTATTCTTCCGCAGGCTGCAACGGTTCAGGAAGCTATGTATTCACAAAGAATCTTCAGCTCAGGGTGTTGATGGAAGGACCTTACCTTCCGGCAAGCAACCGGATGTTAAGAGGTGATACTATAAGAGTTTATGTACGTAATACATCCCCACCATACAATATCGTTGACAGTGCAAAGGGGGCAATTGATACAGGCAGAACGGGTTATTTCAGTTTTGCGAATGTAAATAACAATGTTAACTATTTTATTGTTGTCAAAAGCAGAAATACAATTGAAACGTGGAGTAAGCCCGGTGGAGAGAAATTTATTAATAATGTTCTTAATTTTGATTTCACTCCGAGTAACATTCAGGCTTTCGGAGGAAATGAAAAGCGTATTGATTCAAGTCCGTTCTCATATGGCGTTTTCAGTGGGGATGTATATTCTTAAGATTTATGACGATGGAATTAGTTTTGTTTCCGGATATGTAGCAACAGATTTAAATGCCGATAATTTTACAGATTTATCAGATCTCATTATCGCATACAACAATTCCAGTAATTTTGTAATGATTGTGAGACCGTAAGCTCTATCTGGGAAGGTCATCCCGCCGTGTTTACAGTTTCCATTGGACACGGCGGAAACAATGTTTTTTAACTATCATTTCAACGATTAAAGGATTGGCTATGATTATCAAAACTTATTTTATATTATTTAATGCATTTATTAAGAAAGTAACTTTCGTAAATTTACTATACGGCCTAAACATAAATTAAATATAACAGACATCAGTGATTTTTAGAAGATTTATATTCACCTTTATATTTTTTGTAACAGCATTTGAACCCATTTATTCACAACAGCCAGCTGTTAGTGACAGCCTTTATAATATTCAGGACAGTGTTTTAATACCTGTAAGAGATGGCGTATTTATTTATGCTTCAATCGTAACCAGGAAAGATATCACACGACCCCTCCCCGCGATACTTTTTTATACAACTTATGATCAGGGTAACGGAGATATCAACATTCCGAAAAAAGCTGCAGATAATAATTATGCAGGCATCATTGCTTATTCACGGGGTATCCGGACAGATTTAAAAAACTATGCTCCATATGAACACGATGGCACTGATGCTTGCGACGTGATTGACTGGATCAGCAAGCAGTCCTGGAGCAACGGCAAGATAGGAATGTATGGAGGAAGCTATACAGGTTTTGTTCAGTGGGCGGTGGCAAAAAATCTGCCTCCGGCTTTAAAAACTATAGTACCGCAGGTTGCGGTGATGCCGGGGTTCGATTCACCGATGGAAAACAATGTTCCGTATGCGAATACATTAGGATGGTCGAACGATAATATTTATAAATACAGTCCCCTGCCCAAGGATCTGAATGATGTATGGTTTAGTAAAGGTACATCCTATCGGTCGATGGATAGTCTTGCAGGTCTGCCAAATCCGATATTCCAAAAATGGCTGAACCATCCGGATTATGACAATTACTGGAGATCACTGGCGCCTACACCGGAAGAGTATGCTAAAATCAACATACCTGTTCTTACAACAACAGGATATTATGACGGTTCTGAAATAAGCGCTTTAGAATATGTTAAGTTGCATTATAAATACAACAAAGATGCTGAACATTATATCATAGTCGGACCTTATGACCATTGGGGCGGGCAAAGGAAAGCAGCAGCAAATCTTATGGGATATGTTATAGATTCCGCAGCTAACATTGATATGAAGTATTTAGCATTTCAATGGTTCGACTATATATTAAAAGACGGAAAAAAGCCTGACATACTGAAAGACAAAATAAACTTCGAAGTTATGGGCGCCAACGAATGGAGACACGTCCCATCGTTAGATGCTATGAATAATGATACGCTCAGATTTTATTTAAGTGGTAACAGGCATGGTAACAACTATACCTTATTATCGCAAAAACCGGGAGGGAAAAAATTTCTTACTCAAACTATAGATTTTAAAGACAGAAATTCACAGAACAATTATTTCACACCACTTATTATTGTTGATACACTGGACGCAAGCAACGGACTTGTCTTTACCACAGAACCTTTTAATAAAGCATTCAGCATTAATGGCGCTTTCTCCGGCGAGCTGAATGCTGCAATCAATAAAAAAGATATGGATGTATCCATAGCATTTTATGAGCTGATGCCGGATGGTAAATACTTCTATCTTACACGCTATTTAGGACGGGCTAGTTATGCAAAGGATAACACTAAGAGACAATTATTAACGCCTGGCAAAATAGAAAACATTCCTTTTGATAACACCCGCCTGGTCAGCAAACAAATCAGCAAAGGCAGCAGGCTGGTAATTATTTTAAATGTTAATAAACATCCTTATGAGGTGATAAATTACGGTTCAGGAAAAGATGTGAATGATGAAACGATTATTGATGCCGGGGAACCTTTGAAAATAAAATGGTATGAAGATAGCTTTATTAGAATTCCTGTTTGGAAGTGAACTTCTTTAATTGGGCTCCTCATTAAGACAGATGTAAAGCAATCTGTTTCCCTATTACAAAGATCTAATTAAATAATTAATCTGATTTTCGGATTAACAGTCGAGTAACGACTTTGATGCCCGCTGCTTCGCTGAAAGCCAGGCGGGTAATAATAAATAGATTTACTAAAGGATAACCCGGATTGAAAAACTTACCCGATTAAAAAAATGTTTAAGCTATAATTCTGTTCCAGAATCTATGCTGCGCTATTTGTTTAATGAAGTCAGCAGGAGTCTTATTAATTGCAATTCCTTCCTTAAATAGTTTTTCATCCATTTTATTATCCAGTTTTTTAATTGAGCCTGATGCTATAAATAGATCCAGACCTTCACCGTTGACGGCAATCGGTTTATAATGCTTGAATACCTGTTTTATGAAGTCGGGCACTTCAGGACATTTGCTTAGTGCATTAATACTTTCACTTCCGCCTGGAATATAAATAGCATCAAATAACACAGAAGAAGTGGTTAAAAAACTTTCATCAACTTTTATTTCCTTTCCGTTTATGCTCTTAATAACTCCAAGATGTGAAGCAACAATTTTGGTAACTGCTCCCGCACCCTGCAGAGCATTTTTCATAGAATCAAAAGAAGAATCGTTAAAGCCGTCAGTTGCAAGCATTGCAATTTTTCTGGTCTTAATAGAATTCTTCAAGGTGTTTTCCATACTAAGAGGCGAGGATTTTTCGATTGACTGCTTTACAAAGTTTGGCTGAAAATTCTTGGGATTACCATCGGCAGGAAAACTGTGATTGATGGGCTGCTCCGGTTTTGTGACTTCCATTCCCAAACCTGCAGCAACTTTTTTAGCCAGCTCCATATCAACCTGTGTCAAAAGTCCTATTACCCTTTTTCTAATGGCATCCGTCTTTAATTTACCCAATTCAAATGTCAAAGCATTTATCAGATGGTCTTTTTCAGGAACGGACTGACTATTAAAAAAAAGTTTTGCCTGACTGAAATGATCAAAGAAACTTTTGCTTCTTGCCCGGATTTTTTTTGCGTCAATTCTTTCGGCATAAGAAACGAAGCCTCCTTCTGCAACTTTTGCCTGGAAGGGACAGCCGCCATTAAGTGTGTTTGGTTCGTAACTTGTTTGCCCGGTATTAATAGTCTGGCGCATATGACCGTCACGCTGATTATTATGAATTGGTGATACTGAACGGTTGATCGGTATTTCATGAAAATTCGGACTGCCTAATCTGGACAGTTGTGTATCGGTATAAGAAAATAATCTTCCCTGTAAAAGCGGATCATTGGTAAAATCAATTCCCGGAACTATATGTCCGGGATGAAATGCAACCTGCTCTGTTTCGGCAAAAAAATTGTCAGGGTTACGGTTTAATGTTAATTTGCCTATTCGCTTTACAGGTACCAACTCTTCCGGAATAATTTTTGTCGGATCAAGAAGATCAAAGTCAAATTTGAATTCATCCTTTTCATCAACGATCTGCAGCCCAAGCTCCCATTCAGGATAAGCGCCCGATTCAATGGCTTCCCATAGATCTCTTCGATGAAAATCCGGATCTTTGCCGGAAATAGTCTGTGCTTCATCCCAAACAACGGAATGAACTCCAAGTAATGGTTTCCAGTGAAATTTAACAAACACTGAATTATTCTTTTCATTTATTAATCTGAAAGTATGAATGCCAAAACCTTCCATCATTCTGAAGCTGCGTGGTATGGCTCTGTCAGACATGACCCACATTATCATATGCATAGATTCCGGCATTACTGAAACAAAGTCCCAAAAAGTATCATGAGCTGATGCAGCCTGTGGAATTTCATTATCAGGCTCGGGCTTCACTGCGTGTATAAGATCAGGAAACTTTATCGCGTCCTGTATGAAGAATACCGGAATGTTATTTCCAACCAGGTCAAATACACCTTCCTGAGTATAGAACTTAACCGCAAATCCCCGCACATCCCTTGCAAGATCAGATGATCCCCGGGAACCTGCGACAGTCGAAAAACGAACAAATACAGGAGTCTTTTCTCCCGGCTTTTGGAGGAAGTTAGCTTTAGTATACCTCCTTACTGACTCGTAAAGTTCAAAATGCCCGTGAGCCGCCGAACCCCGCGCATGAACTATTCTTTCGGGAATTCTTTCATGATCAAAATGCGTAATCTTTTCACGAAGTATAAAATCTTCAAGCAATGTTGCTCCTCTCTCTCCGGCTTTCAATGAATTCTGGTTATCATTGATTTTCAATCCCTGATTAGTCGTCAGAAACTGATCATTGCTATTTTCCATGTCCTTCTTAAGATCATTGAATTTTGAATTACCTGCACTTGTTTTCTTTTTCATGCTGTATTTTAATTTTAAGCAAAAATTAGTGAGTATGTTTAATTAGTTTAATTTCAGATTCATTAAAAATGAAATAAATAAAAGGCTACGAGTTATAACTTCTTTTGCAGTTCTTCTGTATATTTGATATGTTGATGCAATTAGAATGCCGAAATAAACCAGTAATGATGAGGATGTTTTTTAACTTATTATAATGAATTTATGGTATTCAAATTGCATGCCTGTAATGGAGAAGGACCAAAAGAATGAATCCAATATGAATAGCTTTAATAAAATTAGTCAGTTGTTTAAGAACCAGGTGAAGATTATATTTGAGAAACAAGTATACGATTTTACCGCTATTAATAACCCAAACGTTTCGCACTCTGGCAATTCATTTTAACTGCTAATAGTTTACCCCAAAAGTTCAACGTTTTAGCTTATTTATCAGCTGCTTGGTATAACCCCAAACGATCCGAATTCCAGCTAATTCATTTTCACTGCTATTACACCCCAAACGTTCCGCACGTAACTATTCTTTTAACTTTATAGTATCAGTTGCTCTAACTTATTTGTTTACCGCTTAATACCCCAACGATCCACATTTTAGTTTATTTCAATTTCACCGCTGATTTTGTCACCCCAAACGTTCCGCACTGTAAGCTGATTTCATTATTTGGCGTTAATCTCAAACGCTTAAATTTGCATCTTTTATACTAATTCTTATCGAAAGATAATGGAATATCATTCAGAAAATAATCAATATAAATCAAACGGGGAAAATCATGAAAAAGATCTTAATTGCAATCGCCTTAATTGTATGTTTTAATAATATCTCCTTTTCCAATAAGCTCGACAGCGGGTTGGTGGCTTTTTATCCTTTTAACGGCAATACTAATGATGAAAGCGGAAAGGGAAATAATGGTGTAAATAATGGAGCTGTTCTTACAACAGACAGATTCGTGAATGCTAATAAAGCATATACTTTTAATCATACTTATATTGAAATTCCCAATTCCTCGAGCCTACAGTCACCGACTACTTCATTCACTTTGGCTTTCTGGACTAATATCTCTCAATGGGATTTAAGTACTGCAGCATTTATGGTTAAATCAAATTCCACCGCGATGGGACAATACGGAGCTGCGGCAACATCGACTCCGAATGTTGAATTCGATCTTGGAGGCCAGGCTTATAGCTTTTCAAAATCATTAAATCGAAATGTCTGGTACTTTATCTGTTTTCAATGGGATGGCCAAAAAATAAGATATTATGTTAATGGTTCACCGGTAGATTCTGTATTATTTTCAGGATCTTTGACACCTGATAATAACCCGTTAGACCTGGGAAGACGTACTTCTGTCTCAACAAAATATTTGAGAGGAAAATTAGATGATATAAGAATATATAACCGTGCCTTATCCATTTCTGAGATTCAACAGCTGCATAATGAAAATACTCTTAATATTACGATAATACCTCAGGGACTTTACAATTCATCAACTCAAAAATTGAATATGAAGGACACAGTCCGGTTATATATAAGAGGAACTGTTTCTCCATATCAGATTATTGATTCTTCAAAGGCTGTGATTGATTCTGTAACTTTTCAGGGGAATTTTACAACTCTTGTTCCACCGGGTGCTTATTATATTGCTGTCAGGCACAGGAACAGTATTGAAACCTGGAGCAGTGTTCCTGTTGTTATCAGCGGAGGTTCAGCCTATGATTTCACTTCGTCCGGGTCACAGGCATATGGATATAATGAAATTTTACTGGGAACAAAATTCTGCATTTACAGCGGAGATGAGAATCAGGATGGAAATGTAGATGTCACTGACATAATAGATATATATAATGCCGGCAATGTTTTTACTTCCGGATATGTGAGAACTGATTTGACCGGAGACTATTTTGTCGATATATCTGACCTGATAATAGCTTATAATAATGCGAAAAATTTTGTCAGTGTAATAACACCAAGTACATACGAGCCTCCATGTAATTTAACTTGTGACAGGATGTTTAACTGGTCAGGCTTTACATGGTGCGTGATAGGTTCGAATGGAGGCAGATGCGGTCCGGGACCTAACTATTTTTCTTCCAGTACTGATAATGTTATGGTTGACAGTGCAGGCGATCTTCATTTGCACATAACAAACAGAAGCGGAAAATACTATTGCGCCGAACTATTTACCACACAGGTCATTGGCTATGGATCCTATTCTTTTTCTCTTTCAAGCAGGGTTGACAACCTTGATGCTAATATAGTCCTGGGCTTGTTTACATGGAATGACAATGATTGTGTAACTAATGCAAACAGTGAGATTGATATTGAAATCGCAAAATGGGGAGATCCCCTTGATCCCACCCCGTTAGAATATTCCGTTCAACCAACAAACGGCGGTCTGGAGACAGAGAGGTTTAAGATATCGCCGATAGCGCTTACCAGTAATTATTCAATACATTTTTTTAATTGGACACCTACACTTGTATCTTTTTCGAGTTACCAGGGTCAGATAAATCCCCCACCGCCGGAAAATCTGATTACTTCATGGATGTTTGATACTAATCATCCACCGAAAAGCAAAGATGAATGCAGTTCAAATCCCATAATAATACCGGCTCCTGAAACCAGCACAAACCTTACCATGAATCTATGGCTTACAGGTGGAAATTTTCCATTAAATAATCAGGAAGCAGAGGTGATTGTTCACATGGTGAGTTATACTCCATAGTGAGTTTTCAAAATTTTTTGTTAATAGGATAGAAAGTGGTTCAGCAGAAACAAAAGATGCAAGCTTTGTTTCTGTAACAAAGCCATAGTATTAATTTATCCCGAAGGTTCTGCCCTCGGGATAAAGGCTTATTAAGTATGGTAAGTTAATCCTGAGTCGAAGTTTATAAAATCCGGGAAAAATGGCAGGTTAGTGAAAAATTGGATCGTAATAATAAAATAATAGTCTTTATATCTTAGATTGAGCCTGACATTTTTACTTTTAAATCTAAAGAGGATTTAATTATCAATTAAATTTATAGCCATGAAAAGTAATTGCTAGTACTACAGCAAGCACTGCAAGAATTCCTAATCCTGTTAAAATATATATTAAATTATTTTTAGCTTCCTTTTTCTCTAATGCTTTATCAGAGTGACTTCTTGTAAATTCTTCACACTCTGTGTTTATTGTTCGATATAATTAATTTCGTTTTTTGTAAGTTCGGTCGGTTTTTTCTTTTTTAGTAACTGGTAATCTACGTCCTGGCAAGGATTTTCTTCGTAATCTTTGCGAGAAAATTCTGAAGTCTGACAGGAAGCAATACTAACATTGTAAGAATTGAATATATTATTTTCATATAACTTCAAATTAAAAGCTAAATTTAATTTGGAATTATCAAAAAGATTTTAAATTATAATTGACTATTGCCGGTTTGCTGTCCAGGTTGATGAACTCAGGTTAGGAGGCAACGACCACATTCCGCTGGCTGAATTTAATGTGAAAAGTCCGGTTACTGAACCTACTTGATTTCCGCCAAAAAAAATTTTCCCGTCCTGTAATGCTCCGTTTGATGAGATGGTGCCTGTAAAGACATTTCTGGAGCTATCACCCTGCGGGCTAACCAGGATTATATTATCCGAAAAGGAACCATCATTTTTTATAGTAAACAGTCCTCCCCCTGAATAACTTCCGGCGAATGTAATTCTCCAATTACCTTGATATGATGCTGAAGTAACAGGATTGTCTTTAGAACAGGAGATAAAAAACAACCCCAGGATTGTAAATGTTAATATTTTTTTCATCTTAATAATCTGAATCATAGTTAAAATTAAAGTTATGGAAATATCATTTATAGAAACACTAATTAGATCAATAAGATTTAACTATTTTTTTTAACAGAGAGTCAGAGCGCATTAATTACTATTTTATTTCTACAGCAACGAATCCTTCTTATCATTTTCTGCCTGCCCTGTTTTCAATAGTTGCATAATCAGCTTATTCTGATTCTCCAGATGCATTAATATATTCTTAATTTCCATTTCCGCTTTTGTATCCACTTCAAAGTCTGCTTCAGCACGGGCTTCAGAATGTCTTGACTGAAGGTTTTGACCGATCATGATTAAAGGCAACAGGAAAATCTGAATAACATTTGAGATAAATAACCATCCTACAAATGCCGGATAAGCATCGAAAGCTTCCGCATGAAAAATATCCTTGACAAATATATTCCAGCTCATCCACAAAAATGTCCAAGCGAAAATAATCATGAAGAATCCCATACTGCCTACATGATTGGTAATCCATAAAGCAAGCTTATCCATGCGCGACAATTTCTGTTTATGCTCAATATTGACATTACGAACTGGCACACGGAGATTTACGATTTCATCTAATGATTTTGGTGTTTGGTTATCCATTTCACTTTAATTTTTAAGAATAAATTTATGATTTGGGCATATCCAGGATGTGAAGATCTTTCACCTTACAGTGCCAGATCAGGTGATCAAATCCTTTTCCCCAATAATCTTCAAGTATTAGAGCCGGTCTACCCAGTTTATGGATCCAGAAGTTTTGTGATTTTCTATAACCAC
>JBBSDT010000067.1:0-11839 GCA_038240405.1 Ignavibacteria bacterium | reverse complement strand
TTTACCCAAATTTATATGTTTTTCAACATAATAGCGATTATTATGCAAATTCTTCTCGTGGAATGGGATATGCCATAAAAGAACTTTTAGATAATATCAATTCAAGTGTGAATTTTGCGGATTATGATAAATTTGATCCTTTTGATTATAATCATAATGGTAACAAACGTGAACCTGATGGAATAGTAGACTTTATTTTAATTAATTTTAGATTTAATAAAAGTGTAACAATAGATCCACCAAGTTATACTGGGATTGCAGATTTAGGAGGATATGCTGGTACTTTTGGACCAGGTGTAACAGAAGATACTTTAGATGGTAAGAGAATTTTAGCAGGTTTTCCAGGAAGTGGTTGCATCTATGAAATGAGTAGTCCATGGGATATCGGAATTCCAGCCCATGAATTTGGAGAACATTACTCGTATGGAGGAGGTCATAGTGAAACGATGGGCGCCTATAATATTAATGGAGGGGGTCTAGCATCTGCCTATGATCGGAAATATTTAAACTGGTCACCTGGTGCAGAAATGACTTCTTCGTCTAATACAACTTTTACTCTTCGAGACTATTTTACAACGGGTGATTATGTAAAAATCGAAAGAACAAACGATGTGATATATTTAGAAAATCGAGAAAGAAGAAGCTACTATACTTCACTGAACTTTAGAAGATGGAAATGGCTTTCTGGTGAATCCCAGTATCCGGTAATGCCGGACTCCGGCTTACTAATCTACAGAAATACGGGTTTCAGAACATTCGATATCCAATCAGCAAACGGAAAATGGAATTGGGCAAAATGTGGAGGTGGTGAATATAAAGTAAATTTTTTCTCTCATACACAGAATTTTTTTAAACAGGAATCCTTAAATCGTTTTTTAGGAGAATCGACATTTGATTTGCGGAATAAATATGTTAAAACTCTGGACTGTAGCACAATAAGCTTTTTAGGTTTGGGGGTTAGTTCTACGAGTTACATGGGTGTTAATGGCGACAGTAATACATGTTTTGATGTAGGCTATAATCAAGTTTATTCACCATGGAGCAATCCTCCTTTACCCGTTACAAATTCTAATGATAGCATCACAATAGAAATAACTGGAAGAAATGGAAATGGCGATTTAACTGTAGCTGTTTATTATACAAATATCCTGGGAGCCACTCCATCGAAACCACAAAGCCTTATAAATTCAACTAGTTTTGTTGATCCTTCCCAGTTTAATCCCAAAATTTCTTGGAATAGAAATTTGGAACCTGATTTAGCAAGATATTATATTTACAGAGCTTCTTGTAATGCATATACGCACGTGGAAAGCTCGGAATATTATTTTTTAGACTCAACATCTGATACAACATATACAGATTTATCACAGACATTGTACACAGATAGTAGTGGTTCAAGACCCTGTGCCTATTATTTAGTTTCATTTGCGTATAAAGTTGCAGCCGTTGACAATACTTTAAAAGTATCTGTAAAATCAGAAAGAGCAACCATTGCTGGATATTTGGATCCTTGTGGTGCCATTGGACCAATGCCTTATGCAAACTCAAATTCCCAAAAAAACAATAATCAAACCAATCTTAATAAAGGAATTGATAGTTACCGACTATACGATAACTATCCGAATCCCTTTAATCCTATTACTACAATTAAATTTGATTTGCCAGAAGCAACATTTGCAATCTTGAGGATTTATGATGCAACCGGTAAGGAAATTATGACTGTATTAAATGAGTTTAAACAAAAGGGAAGGTATAATATTCCTTTTAATGCATCATTACTTTCCAGCGGAATTTATTATTATAAGTTATCTGCAGGTAATTTCACTGAAATAAAAAAAATGATAGTTTTAAAATGAAGAAAATTGTAATTAATACAGTTGGAATACATCAATACCGAAAGATTAAACATTTTTCGGTATTGATTCTTTTCCTCTTATCTTTATCGACATCCTACTCTCAATCGGGCTGGATTCATCAAGAAATAGGAACCCGAAAATATCTGGTTGTTAGCTTCGTAAATAATACTACAGGTTTTCTTTTATCTGAGGATAAAACAATTTTAAAGACAACGAATCTGGGACAGAGTTGGAATATGCTTCCACCGAACATATCTAATCCCAGGCCTGTTAAAGGTGGAAAATTCTTAAATGACAGCACGATGGCCTTATTACTCACTAACGAAATATATTACTCGACCAATAGTGGCTCAAACTGGAATTATTTTTTACTTCCTTCTATAGGAAATGGATTTGTATTTTTATCTAGTATTGAAATTTTAAATGCATATACTGGCTATGTTTGTGGAGCTGATTTTGGAGTTTCAGACCGTACTACTTTTTTAGATGGAGTTATTTTCAAAACTATTAACGCCGGAGCCAACTGGTTTCAATCCTTTCGAGGAGGATCAGATTATAATAATATAAAGTTTAAAGATGATTTGATCGGGTATGTTACCCAATATAGTATAATAAAAACTACCGATGGGGGTAACTTCTGGGACCTTGCAAGTGAGCTAACTTCAAACACATTTTCAATATCCAATATATTTAATGATACATTATTTGTATCGTGTGATTCAGGTAAAATATACCGCTCTATAAATGCTGGAGTAAATTGGACGATGTTTTATACACCAACAAATGATACGTTAAGAAAAATATTCTTTGTAAATAGTAAAGTTGGATACGCTATTGGCGACTTGGGACTAATTGTAAAAACTACAAATGCTGGAGTGAATTGGGCTTTACAGAATTCTGGTACAACAAGAAGATTACGGGATATTTATTTCATAAATGAAGATACGGGTTTTGTTGTTGGAGACAGTGGGATAGTTCTAAAAACTTATACGGGAGGCCTTACATCAATTTTAAATGAGTCTATAGAATCTCCAGATAGATTTTTTCTTTACCAGAATTATCCAAATCCATTCAATCCATCTACTAATATTAAATTTGATATTCCAAAAGCAGAAAATGTTGAACTAAAAGTTTATAACGTTTTAGGAAAAGAAGTGGCTTCACTAATTGAAGGGTTTAAACCCCGGGGAAGTTATTCAATAGAACTAAATGCAACCTCACTCTCGAGCGGGATTTATTATTATAAATTAAATGCTGGCGAGTTTTGGGAAACTAAGAAGATGCTAATATTAAAGTAAAAAACAGATCTGGATCTTAAAAGCTTTAAAAAATAGGAATAAGTGTATGAGGTTTTTAAGATCTTCCATTCCCGTACCACCAGATGCTGCAGAATTTGAACTTAAAGTTGTTTGGTATAGAGCAAACTATAGTTCAACAGTTGAAGTAAATAATTCTTCACTAAAGTTGATACAAATTTTAATAAACAAGGAAGACATTGGGATGCGAAGTTTAGTTTACGGGGAAATAGGATTAATATTGCCGTAACCGGAGAAACAGGAAAAAATATATTCTGGAATTGTACGATTAATTCTAATTAGAAATTAATACCTCATCGATGAATTTATGAGACTTAGTACAAAATGAAGACATAGTTATCAGTATACAAATCCTAAGTTTAGAATAGATTTGTCATCAGACTGTCCAAATAAATCTCTATTTATTATTTCAACTTCATGAGAATAGCTTCCATTTTATTTAATTTCAACTGTTCTTTTTACTTCTTAGTAAACGAATTTTTGTTTTCTTGAAATAAAAAGCTCTATCTAAAATGTTTCATTGTAAATACTTATACAGTTTTTTCTTTAAAATTTATTTTATAAACCAACTATTCCAAAACTATGAGAACAAGCTGTGACTTGACAGAAGCCAAAAAAATTCGTGCTTTCTATTTTAATGAAAGTGTTATAATTCATGCTTTAGTAGTTAAACATTCCGATTGCGAAATATTTAGTATCGTAAGGTCTTTATTGGATGTTGAACCACCCGCATTTACTATACAAAAATGTACTGAAGGAATTTGCAACGACAGGTGGCTCAATGAAGAAAAGAACCTTGCTCAAATTTTTTATATAGGAGTGTATAGGGAGAGCATTCACGTTTCTCATTCCGGAGGTACAGAAACAATAAAAGTTAAGCGAATATCAATTGATCTTAAAACCTTTGGAGGACTTCCGGAGCCGTTCATAAAGATTACTAACAATTTTGAGGAAGATCCCCAGGTCATCAAAAGAACTCAATCATCAACTTCTAAAGGCTATTCTAACACATTTTCTCTAGAAGAAGCTTTAAAAGATGCAATAAAAAATCTTAAATTTAAAAATCCGAACCCAAATTTTCCTGATGAATTGATTACTATTGTAGTTAAGAAAATAGGAATTTTGTATGGGGGTTTTGTAGGATTTAACGGTACATTATTCGTGGATATAGAGGCATAAAAAATTAAAGAATATATCTTCAAACAAGAGAAATAGAGACTTAACTGGTTCATAAGTATTGAGATTCTTAAAAAGTTATATTTAATTTACTCATAAAATAAATTTTAGTCTTAAGAATGAGTTTTAAATTATAATTCTTAATTAAAAAAAACAAAATGAGAATTGCGAAAGCAGATTTAACAGGGACGGGCAGCAAGTTAACTTTAGAATTATCAACGGTCGCTCCAACACTAGGTTGGACGAATGTAAGTCTATCTCAAATAATTTATAAAAAACCTCCAATTGATGGAATTCAGGATATTATTTTAAGTGCTACTCCCCCTTCAGGAATTACTATTCCACAAACTGAAATATTTGAACTTTCTGAAAAATTATCCATAAGTAAATGGTTTCAAGGAGTTCGAATTAAGGATAGTTTGGGTGGAACAGAATTAACGCTTAGAAATCCAACTAAAAAAGAAAACCCAATTGGAAATTCATGGTTTAATATGGGAATTATCGGAATTAGAGAAGACAAATTATTGATAAGAGTAAGTTACGGAGGAGGATGTAGACTTCATTTATTTCAACTGAATTGGGATGGACAAATAATGGAATCTAATCCATTCCAAGTAGACTTAGAACTTTCTCATAATAACAATGAGGATATGTGTAGAGCACTCATAACAGAGGATTTACAATTTGATTTATCAACGCTTCAGGGATTTCCAAAACAAAAAATGCAAATCAATTTAAAATCTGAAGGGTTTAGTTATGTTATTATGTATAACCCAAAAAATTAATCTTATAATTTAATATCCAAAACCAGTTGAATGCCAATTTCAGTAATTTAGAAGATTTTAAATTTCATACTCAAATTCTAGGATGAAGGTCTACGAAGAAATTCAAATGGAATTTGTTACATTTTGAACTTAATAAGACCTAAATCCAATTCATAAAATAAAAGGATTAATTTTAAAAATAGTGGAAGAAAAGTTGCAGAGCCACAGAAGTTGAAGTATATGAAAAGGATTAAGGGTCAAAATAGAGACAAATTACCATAAATAACATTGATAGATTTTTTGGATTAAATCTATCAATATTAAGTAATTCAATATCATTCATTCTTAATATTTTTTTGAAAAGTATCTCAAGCAATTAAAGTATAATATGACTCCCTTAGAACTTGTAAAGTTGACTCCATTGATGAAATTGACCAGGGGTAAGCCTGAAATTTTGATCGGATTAATTGATGGACCTATTGATATTAATAATCCTGATCTGAATACTAAAAATATCCGACAGATTCCTGGAAAGCTGGGTGGAGTTTGTTCCATTGCCAGTAGTTCCGCTTGTCAACATGGAACTTATGTTGCTGGAATATTATGTGCCAGAAGAGATTCCTTTCCTCCAGCAATATGTCCAGATTGCACTTTGCTTGTTCGTCCTATTTTTGTTGAAGCTTCACAAACAAATGGACAGCCAAGGGCTACTTTGCGTGAACTTGCAATTGCAATCACAGAATGTATAGAGGCAGGTGTTCTCATAATAAACTTAAGCGCTGCTCTTGTGCAACATTCATCTAAAGGTCAGCTGGAGTTGGAAGAAGCTCTCTATATTGCCATAAAACGGGGAGTAATCATCGTTGCAGCAGCAGGAAATCAGGGTACTATCGGAAGTTCTGCAATTACCCGACATCCATGGGTAATTCCGGTGATTGCTTGTGATATCCAGGGTAAAACTATGAATGATTCGAACTTGGGAAGTTCTATTGGAAAGCGAGGACTTAGCGCCCCAGGCGATAGAATTGCGAGTCTTGGTACGAATGGAAAACCTATTATTTCAGGAGGAACAAGTGCAGCGGCTCCTTTTGTTACGGGTACTATCGCACTTTTGTGGTCGGAATTTCCTGAGACAAGTGCAGCTAAGCTGAAACTTGGAATAACACAAGCGAATACCTTGCGAAGAAACACAGTAGTACCCCCAGTGTTAGATGCCTGGGCAGCATACAAATTTCTAGAGAAATCATATTCAAATATATATTAATATTATGAAAAAGAAAAAGGGAACGAATATGGAAAAAAGTAAACACCAATCTTATAAATTGCGTCTTCCTGGATTCATAAATGAAGAGGATACAGGATTGGGTGATGTCATTAAGAAAGTGACATACGCATTTGGAATAAAGCCATGTAGTGGATGCGAAGGTCGTGCTAAAACTCTTAACCACTTGTTTGTTTTCACGGGTAGGCATACAAAATAAAAAAAACATTAATAAATAACTCTGAAAGGAAAAATATGGAGCAAACTGAAATAAATGAAAAGTCAACAGAACGATCAAGGTCAACAGAACGATCAAGTAATATAAACGATGCACCTGTAATAGTGCCGTCTCTTAGTAGTCACTCAGAAACCATACTTACTCCGCAGATTAATAGAAGATCATGTCCTACTTGCGGAAACGTAGCAAGATCTAATTTCAGTGGTGCTGAAACTACAATCTTTGTATATGCATTGGGCAGAATCGAGGCGCGTTTTCCAAACCTTGCCTCGGAGAAGGAATTTGCTCAGGCGACCGGTAGGACCGATACTGCCGGTAAAACTGATCAACAGGCTTTCCATGAAGTTCTTTCGCAGCGCGAGAACCGCTACCTAATGCGCCAAATATGTTGGGTGTTGAGTATCCAGGGTCTGGATACCTACCTGCTGCTGCCGCGCGATCCGGCAGATATCGATCTGTTGGTGGAAGCCATCCGGCCTGTTTCTAGCCCCAATGACATCGATGCCGTCATCGGTATGCGGGGTCCTATAGCCCCGCCGCAGATGTGCAATGGCTTGATGGTGCCAATCGTCATTTTCGATCAGATCTATTCGTTTACGCGTGTGGAGCTTATAAAATCAATTCCCAGACCGGAAAAAGGCTCAAAAGAGTTCGCTGCAACAGCTGAGGAACTCCTTGAAAGAGTCATACAACTGACAGATAATGCGGGAGCGACCGACGAACATCGCGCCTTGAACTACCTGTCTATGCGCTATCCAGCCATTTATTCAAAAGCCGCCGAGCAATTTACGCTGGACTTTTCATTGAACGGGGTTGAAGTGCGCCCCTCTCCCTTGAGTAGCACGCGTAAGATCGTCGATGTCATCTATGCTTACACCAACCGCAAAACCGATTTTACGGAAAAGGTCTTTGTACGCGTCGATGTGACCGAGGAATTTCCATTCCTGTTGACAAAAATGTCGCCGTATTATGACCGTGAAATAGGAGGGGGAAGATGAAAAGTTTTAGAAATACCAAACTTGAAATAATTTAGGAGGTTTGAATGAATATGGCGGGTTTTACTGCAGAATCCTCGATTCATAGCGCAAGTGGACATTATCACATGAGCGTTAGAACTTTTGGGCGGGTAGATGGAGTGATTTATCTGGCACAAGACTGTTTTGGTGACTGTATGGCAGACTGCCTCTCACAGGGTGGATTTGATTATGAGTGTAGGCAAATGTGTCGAAATGCTTGCGGCCCTGGTCATCAAGTCTGTTCATCGCCCGAAATGGATTGTGGGACCGAAGTGCAAGGAGGTTTCCTGAACAGAGTTTGCTGCCCCTCCGGAACGAACTGTTGTAACGAAACCTATTTCACGACACACCTCTGCTGTCCGCCCGACAAAATTTGCTGCGCACTAGGCCACTCATGTTGTGTGCCTGGAGAACAATGCACAACTGAAGGTTGCTGCCAACCGAACCGAGTTTGCGGTAATCATTGCTGTGAGAGTGGAGTGTTCTGTTCTCCTATTGATAGTTGCTGCAATTCGGGCGACTCGCTTTGTCCCCCTGGAAATGGCTGCTGTCCCCATGATGCTATTTGTACAGTGGAAGGTTGCTGTCGGCCACCAGCGCATGCAACTAACGAACACTGCTGTCAGGATCCCGAGACACAATGGATTGCAGGTGAGTGCCGTCAGTGTGGCAAGGTCGGGCAAATCCCGTGTGGCAACGGTTGTAAAGATGGGTTGAGACTTAATAACGGACTGTGCGCGGTGTGCGGAGACGAAGGCCAGATCCCTTGCGACGGAATGACATGTAAGAGTAATCTAAACTTGAACATTGATATGTTGTCCAACAAGTTGATTTGTACGGCTTCCTGCGGACACTTCCACCAGTATGCCTGCCGGACGATATATCCAGTTTCAGGCGGTGTTCAGTCGCGTTATCGGTGCTTCAACCACTCGATGCTATTTGCGACTGGTCCGGCCGATCCCTCCAACTGTCTCTGTGTGCCTAACGCCATCAATGATCGAGAAAACGATGTTTCGGATAATAGCGGATTCTGTATCTCGACTTTCCCCGGCCAGGGTGACATTCCTGAACCTCCGGATTGCGAACCAGATCCTGAGACGGGGAGTTGTTAATACTAAATATCGCACCTCTATTGAGGTTTATAATGATACCAAGGTAGTAAAATCGGCGGGTAGAGTATTGTTATGCCTACTTTTAAAGGAAATAGTCAAATAAACGAAGAGGTAATTGAAATGAATCTTCCAAGATTTACCGCAGAAGTGTCTCTGTATAATGGTAACGGTCGTTACCAGTCCACGACCGAAGCAATTTTTTACAGTGGAATTGTCAAACCTATTTCCCCTTTTGACAGTCCCATATACCCGGGTCCTCCGGTGTTTCCCTGTGGTGCTCTCGGTGGAACCTGCTGCCATCCACCTCAATCACCGATCCCTAACCCAGCTTACGCATTTGTGAAATGCCAAGAAGGTTTAGGTTGCGACATCACGACTGATACTTGCGTTTCATCCTGCGGAGGACCCGGTCAAGTGTGCTGCGACGGTCCGGAAACAAAGGCATGCGGATGGACAGAGGATGGTAGGATGTATTGCCCTACTGGACTTGGTCCCACTGGACTTCCTTTGCGAGAGATGTGCGACATGGGCTCATGCGATAGAGCGACGCATCGTTGCTTCGCCTGCGGCACTCAAGACGGAGGACCTTGCTGTCCACCAGATGCTGCAGAGGGTGTTGCGCGTTGCATGAGTGACTTCCTTGAGTGCAAATTTGACTCGGATTTGCATGAGAGCGGGACGTGCCGCACCTGTGGCAGCAGAGGCAAGCCGCCATGTTATTGGGGCTGCGACCAGGGACTCGATCTCCGCGATGGTCAGTGCGATATCTGTGGAGATGATTTACAGCCCCTATGCGATCCAAACGCTAAAAATCCAGGCTGTAAAACGGGACTTCGGCATCGAAACGGTTTTTGCAGTAATACTTGTGGCACCGTCGGGTATTCCCCCTGTGATGGATCCTGGTGCGAAGGGGGGTTGGGGCTCAAGAACGGTCTGTGTGTGGTGTGCGGAGCTCAAGGACAACAACTGTGCGATGGTTTTGGCTGCAACAGTGGCTTAACTGCTGTAAACGGTGTATGTACACTCTGTGGATTCTACAGCCAGTTGCCATGCGGAAGTGTCTGCTACAATTCCCTACGTGTATCCAGTGGTAGATGTTGGTAGTGCGGGGCTAGCGGGCAAATCCCATGCGATGGTTTTGGCTGCGACCCAGGCCTAATCAAGAGAGGTGGCACGTGTGTCGTATCAGGGGCAAGATGTTCCGAGGAAGGTCAAGGATGCTACCCCCAAGGATGTTGTATTGGCCTTCACTGTAATCCTAACGAAGTATGTGTGCCATGCCTGCAGCCGGGTGAATCATGCACTGGCAATGCAGAATGTTGCAGCGGAGGATGTGGGGTGTTTCATGGTCAGCCGCATAGTTGTACTAATTGTGCCAAACTTCACGGCGACTGCAGTACTGTGGAGTGTTGTTTGGACGCAGGTTTTTGTAGATGGACTGTTTACGGAGCAAGGTGCGAAGAAACTCTTCCAGCCTGTCAGGACACAGGTACGATTTGTCGTTTCTTGAAGCCCGGAGGTGGTCAAGTTGAGGTGTGCTGCGGAGAAAACGAGATATGCCCTCTGGACAACGTGTGTCCATAAAGGGGTCAATTCTTGATATTGACACATAAATCTTCCAGTTAATGTTCATTCACAAGACAGAGGATGCAAGAGGCTTCAGACAATGGATTGAAGTAAAACGTCATGTTAAAAAAGGTTCAAAGTCATTTCAAATCTTAGTACCGTGTTTTAAAAAGGAAAAAGACAATACAAAAGAAGAAGTTCCAAGATTAACCGGTTTTACTACAGGGAATGTCTTTAGAGTAGAGGACACTCAAAAACTTTACCAGCCCCCTTAAGTACAACACATTGGAAGGCAAGTTTATTGAGTAAGGAAGGTAAACCGTTATATGAGCAGATGATTTTATTAGGACACAAAGATTTAAGCGCCACTCAAAAGTATCCTCAACTCTATAAATTTGGAACGATTTGACGACGAATAATTAGAAAGTATAGGAAACTTTAGACTAAATGAGTTGAGATAAAGTGGGAGAGAATTTTTATGCTTCGTTTTAAAGAAGGTTGGTTACATTTTTAATGTAAGTAAGATATTGAGTAACTACGATTGTTAGTTTTTAAATATAAAGTTAATTGAGATGAGATAGGAAAATTGAATTAAGGATGATAAGAGTTAGACAGAAGATAAGTGCTTAGATAAGAATGGGTAGTGGAAGAATGAGGTATTATTTAGAGTTTAGGTATAGAGTTGTCAAATAAGTATTGAGAGTACATGGGGTAGTTTAGTTATTAGTATTTCCCCATGCCAACCCGATTTAGCCTATCATACACTTTCACTAGCTTGTCAAGCCACAAGGGCATTGACAAGCGCTCAAGGTATGATTCGGCTTACGCCTTTAATCGGTAGCGTAAATTTTTGGTAAGTACTTTATTTTATTGGCCTTAGTCTATTAAGAGCGTAAATATATTTGTGCTTAGATTTTGAAGCGTAAAAATCTTAATTTACTTAAGTAAAACGATTATAGGAAGAAAGTTTTCCTGTATAAAAACTTTAAAAAATTAATAAAGGAGAACTCAAAATATGAAAGCCCCTCTTCGATATCAAGCCCTTGAAATTTTTAAAACACTAGACGCAAAAGAACTTAGAGACTTTCAATATTTTCTTACTTTTGGCCCTTTTTTGAATTCTATTGGTGGCAAATTTTCATTTAGGCAGAGCATTCAGCGTAAAAAACAAAGTCTAAAACTTACAAAGTTTTTTACGCTCCTTAAACCCTTTTATCCTGAATTCAAAGATTTAACCTTAACTAATGACTATTTGATGAAAAAGATGAAGGCACAAAGTATTTCCAGCATTAAAAAGTACTTCATGAATCTGAAAATTATATGTGATCACTATCTTGTACTTAAAGAAATCTCAATTGATAAATACTATTATGATGAAGCACTATTGTATCAATATCAGGGAAGATCTTTGAAAAAGCTTTTTGACGTAAAGTATAAGGTTGTATTAACGAATCTGGAATTGTAATGCTTCAAGTGGAAATGGAATTTCAAAATTCTTATATTTGTAAACTTAAAGAAAGGAAATTCCAAAATG
>JBBSDT010000066.1:0-12198 GCA_038240405.1 Ignavibacteria bacterium | reverse complement strand
CTATCGGGAATGGGAAGACTATCTTTCTTACGATATTCTAAAATTAGATATCTCTTGGCAAAACTCTTTCCCATTCCTTAAGCCTATATAAAATCTTCACAGATCATAATCATTTTCATTCAAAAATTCAAAATCATTTTTTCTTACTACAAACATACGAGCTTGCAAAGAAAAGTCGCGCGTTTAACCCGCTTCGCAAGCCTTGCGAGGCGAGCGCCATTTTTTTGCAGGCGGGTCGTTTAACAATCATAACATCATGTTAAGATTTTTGATTAAATTCAAAACATATTAGAAAAAAATAATTTAATTTGGACACTACTGCCGATGTGGAGCAGACTCCATTTTATTCACATTTCAATCAACATATATAATAATTATATTTGAAAATTATACAGACAGTTTAAACGGGATGTAGCGTAGCCTGGTAGCGCGCCTCGTTCGGGACGAGGAGGTCGCTGGTTCGAATCCAGTCATCCCGACATATATATTTTCTGACAATTACTCTTTAGGCATTTAAATGTCATTTGTTAAAATTTCACTCATATGAAAAATTATTTTTTAATAACAATATCTCTTCTTTTAATTGCTTCCTTTACTTATTCCCAGAATTCGAAGACGACCGGAAACATCAAAGATCTGCAAATACTTCACTGGAATGATTTACATGCGAGAGATCTCCCTTATAAAATTTCAAAAAAAGATTCCGTTACCGGTGAAAATGTTTCTTATATAATAGGAGGCACATCAAACATGCTTGGTTATATAAAGAAATTCCGTGATAAGAAGACGCTTTTGCTAAATGGGGGAGATGATTTTCAAGGAACTCCGATTTCAACAATTACAAGAGGCAAATCACAGATTGAGCTGCTTAATCTTTACAACCTTGATGCATATGTTATCGGTAATCATGAATTTGATTACGGGCAGTATGCACTTGACTCCGCGTTAATGGATGAAAAATTCGATTACCTGTCCGGCAATGTCTTTCTTAAGACAAAAAATAAAACGATGGGGAAGCCGTATGTGATAAAAAAAATTAACGGAATAAAATGCGGAATAATCGGACTGACCGCCCTTGACCTCATGACGCTGACCATTCCGGGCAACGTCACTGATATTCAAATGTTAAATACTGATTCGGTAATTACATCGGCTATAAAACATTTAAAGAAAAAGAAATGTAATTTAATAATCCTTCTCACGCACATAGGTGTGGACAATGATAAAGTTCTCGCAGCAAAATACTTCAAAGACGTTGATATTATTATAGGGGCACACTCCCACACGCCGTTGTTTCATCCTCTTGTTCAGAACGGAGTTATAATCGGACAAGCTGGTTCATATGCAAGATGGCTGGGCAAGATTGACCTTAAGGTTGATACTAAGAAAGATACTATTGTGAGTTATTCAGGACAGCTAATTGAAACTGTAATGGATTCGTCTTTATATGACCGGGCTGCGGAACAGAAAGTTGAAAATATGGTTGCGTCAATTCAGGGACCGCTTATGAGAGTAATAGGAAAACTGGACACAGACTGGAAACGTGAGCATTCCGGGGAAAGCAATCTCGGACAATGGGAGGCTGATGCGGTAAGAAACAAAGCAAAAACTGATATCGCCTTTTTGAATTCGGGAGGAATCAGAAAAGACTTATCAAAAGGAGATATTACAGTAAATGATATCTGGGAAATAAATCCTTTTGGAAATACAATTGTAACTTTTAACATCAGCGGTAAAGGCTTGAAACAAATGATAAAAAATAATCTTAAGAGCAGGGGGAATGAAGATGTGATTATTGAATCCGGATTGAATATAGTTTATGATTCCAAAAAAATATCATCAGGAGACAATGATTTTTTAATCAGCTTAAAAGTTAACGGAGAAGAAGTTGACGATAATAAAATTTATTCCATTGCTACAAATAATTATGTAGGCGCACAGTTCAAAAAGTATTTCGGTGTAGTTCCTGAAGAAATAAAAATTACTGATACGAATCTTATCGACCGGGATTTATTAATAGAAGCGGTAGAAAATGAAAAAGATATAAACAACGTGCTTGAAAAAAGAATAGAGGATGTTTCGAAACAGTAAATTAAAATTAAATAACAAACAGTATTAATGGCAGAACAAAGAATAGTACATTGCGTTAAATTAGAGCAAGATCTTCCCGGCCTTGATAAACCGCCACTTCCAGGCGAATTCGGACAAAAGGTCTATGAAAATGTTTCAAAGCAGGCTTTTAAAATGTTTCTTGATCATTTTAAAATGATAGTAAACGAATACAGGTTAGACCTTACCTCGCCGGCAACGGACAAAGTATTCGAAGATCAGATGAGAGAGTTTTTCTTCGGAGGAGGAATTAAGCTTCCTGATGAATATGTCCCGCCTGAAAAAAAATAAATAAAATATCGTTTTAGCTTATTTCACCGACTTTCCTTAAATTTTTTAAAAGTATTTTTTTACATTAAGTTCTTCTTTTGGAACCAATCTAATCTTCTTCCGGCTAATTCACTTTCTGAAATAAGATATTCTTAGCATGATGAGCTAATTATCTATAAAACAGCTTACAAACTCAAATTATACCATACTTCAAAAACTATTTATATAATGAATTCTTTAGATTTGACATAGCTGACACACCTTCTTCTCTACATTATTAGATTTATAACCAGTGTTACAAGAATATAACGGCACAATAATTGAATTATTATTCACTCTAAACAAGAATAAGGAGACTTGGACTCCAAATACTCCTTCCGAATCACTTTTCTTTTTTAAATCTAACAACATTTATTTTTCGTTATCCGGTTATGATATATATTTTTTTAAAAAAATCTGGCATCATTTATTTTTCGTTATTTAACTATGTACACATATTTTCTCTTAAATCTAATTTCATTTTTTTTCCGTTATCTAACCAGATACCAATAAATTCACATTTTTTCAACAACTAAAACAGAAAGGAAACACAATGCGTAAAAAAATCTATTTGTTTTCTGCATTAGCAATTTTATTGATTGGAGCTGCGCTGTTCACTACATCGCAATTCACCGATGCATCAAGCCATCGTGAAGCGCCAATTATTTCAATGGACCCGGTAGCAGACAATACTGATGTATATACATTCAGACCGGCAGATGACCCGGGAACTTTGTGTATAATTGCATGCTATAACCCGTTAGAAGAACCGGCCGGCGGACCAAACTTCCATAAGTTCGGAACTGACGTTATGTATAAAATTAATATTGATAATGTCGGAGACAGACTGGATCACGTAAGATATGAATTTCAATTCACCGATATTGTAGGAAATGGAAATACATTTCTGTATAATACAGGTGATGTAACTTCATTGACAGATCCAGATCTAAACGTAAGACAAACCTACACAGTTACGAGAATTGTAAATGAAGTCGTTCAATGGACTTCAACTCCATTACCAGTTCCACCGTGTTATGTTGGCGGCACGGATCATTCAGATCCTAATTATGCAGGACCATCTTCAATGTCAAATTATCCCGCATTAATGAATGAAGCCATAAAAGATATGCCAAATGGCGGAGGAAAAGTTTTTTGCGGTCCGACAGACGATCCGTTTTTTGTTGACCTTGGAGCTGCATTTGATCTCTTAAAAATCAGACCGGGTGCGCCGGGAAATGGCGGCGGCGGTAAAGATGCTCTGGCCGGATATAACGTTCATTCAATCTGTATCAAGGTTCCGATCAGCCAGGTAACCAGAAACGGAAGTCCTAATCCAGCAGCTACTGATTCAAACGCAATAGTAGGTGTATGGGCAACAGCAAACAGAAGAGCAATGACAGTTATACATGATGACGGCACAAGAACAGGAACAGGCGATTGGATTCAGGTTTCAAGACTTGGAATGCCTCTTGTAAATGAAGTTGTTATACCTTTGAGCAAGAAAGATCTTTGGAATGCAAGCTATCCTTTTTATGATGCTCAATTCTTAAATTATGTAACCACCCCGGAACTTGCCGGTATTATCAATACACTTTACCCTATAACCGATGATATTCCCACAACAAACAGAACTGACTTAGTTGCGGTATTTTTAACCGGAGTGGCGGGGCTGAATCAAAGACCACAGGATCTTAGAACACCATCCGAACAGATAAGAATAAATCTTGGTATTGCGCCGGTTCCATTTGCAAATGAAAACAGACTTGGTGTTATAGCCGGTGATAACTCAGGATTTCCAAACGGAAGACGATTAAAAGATGATGTTATTGATATTTCATTGAGAGTGGTTGCGGGTGTGCTTCTGGGACCTCCATTCAGTACAGGTATCAATGCACAACTGGGTGATGCTGTTCAACGTAATGACAAACCTTTTGCTACAAGCTTTCCATATCTTGCTGGACCAAATGAAGGGTTAACAAATTCACACGGAGTTGTTGTTTCGATCAGCAGTAACGGTCAGACAATAGATCCTAAGGGTTATGGATTGCTGCAAAATTATCCGAATCCTTTTAACCCGTCTACACAGATAAAATATAATCTTACGAAATCCGATAATGTCGTATTAAAAATTTACGATATTCTGGGAAAAGAAGTAAGAACTCTTGTTAATGAAAAATTAGGCGCAGGTGAAAAAATTGCAGTTTGGGATGGACGTGATAATGAAGGAAAATCAGTTGCCTCAGGAACATATTTTGTAAAGCTTGAGACTTCTGCAGGTGTTGATTCCAAGAAGATGACTTTATTAAAATAAAACAATTCATAATTATTAGGGGTTGAGTAAAATTCAATCCCTAAACTTTATTTATAATGAACAGAAAAAAAATAATAATTGTAACTTCAGCCGTAATAATTTTCTTTGCAGTTGCATGGAAGATTTATGATTATAAAACCAATACTAAAAACTATTCTACAGGAATATATGAAAATGATATTAATTATATCAACAATACAAATTCCTCTGCAGACAGATTCATTACCACCCTACAGGAACAATTAATCAGTAATCCGGATAACTCCTCATTACTAATCAAGCTTGGAGCAGCTTATATTCAGAAAGCAAGAGAAACTTATGATCCCGAATTTTACGCACTTGGAGAAGACGTGCTGAACAGGGCAATAAAGAAAGAGCCGGACAATTTTCTTGCTATGGCGGAACTCGGATCAATCTATTTATCAAGACACCACTTCAAAGAAGCATTGGATCTCGGTCAAAAAGCTCTGGAGATTAACCCTTATAGTGCATATTGCTATGGCGTCATTGTAGATGCTCAGGTGGAACTGGGAATGTATAATGAAGCTGTGACCAGCGTTCAGAAGATGGTGGATACAAGACCTGATTTAAGTTCGTATTCAAGAGTTTCATATATAAGAGAATTAAAAGGTGATATGCAGGGAGCAATTGATGCAATGAAGGCTGCAGTAACAGCGGGTTCGCCTGCAGCAGAAAATACTGCATGGTGCAGGGTTCAGCTTGGAAATCTCTTTTATAATAAAGGAGATGTTGAAACGGCAGAGAAAATATTTCAGTATGTTGTTAAAGATTTTCCGAATTACACCCATGGGTATGGTGGTCTGGCAAAAGTAAAAGTTTTCAAAGGGGAGTATAAAGAAGCTGCTGAGCTATACGAAAAGGCGCTTGAAAAGAATTCCCTTCCTGAATATCTCATTGCATTGTGTGATTTATACACATTGACAGGAGAAAAAGAAAAAGCAGAAGAACAATATCAAAAGGTCAAATTTATTATAACAATGTTCAAAGAAAAAGGCGTAGATACTGATTTGGATCTTGCTCTATTCAATGCAGATCACAACAGGAATTTAAAAGAATCTTTGAAAGATGCGGAAAAGTCGCTTGAGAATGGATCTCAAAGCATAAAAGTTTATCATACGCTTGCATGGACAAATTATAAGCTTGGAAAATATGAAGATGCAGAAAAAAATATTACACAGGCTTTAAAACTGGGATCCAAAGATCCTCTTATGTTCTATCACGCTGCAAAAATTTATAACAAGCTGGGGCAGCAGGAAAAGTCAAAAGAATATTCTGATTTTGCTTTAAAAATAAATCCATTCTACCAAGCTTTGTACTCTGATGATTAAAAGAAATTCTGCAAAATACATTTTCATAGTAACATCTCTGACAGTATTTTTTCTTATTAATTTTGTTTCTTCGGTTTACGCACATCCTATAGATTTAAGCAAAGTTTCCCGAATGGAAGTGGGCTGGGTTTATTTACAGCTTGGCTTTACTCATATCATGCCAACCGGCATTGATCACATTCTTTTTATACTCGGAATTTATTTATTAAGCCCTAATTTAAAAACTGTCTTTATTCAGGCATCAATTTTTACAATTGCACACTCCATCACGCTGACACTTTCAACTTATGATATTGTTTACGTTAATTCAAGCTTAGTAGAACCGATAATAGCATTCTCAATAATGTTTATCGCTATTGAAAATATTTTTTCAAAGGACGTCAAGCCGTGGAGGATGGTTATTATTTTTATTTTCGGATTGGTTCACGGATTGGGCTTTGCCAGCGGTCTAAAAGAACTGGGATTGCCGAAATCTGAATTTGTTACTGCATTGGTAACTTTCACAGTTGGTGTAGAGCTTGGGCAGGCTTCGGTTATTTTATTAGCATATTTCTTAATCGGAAAATGGTTCAGTGCAAAACAATGGTATCACCGGAGAATAGTCGTCTCTTTGTCTCTGTTGATCACAGCCGTTGCACTTTACTGGACAATTGAAAGAATCTGTTTACATAATTAATGATGATAAAAAAAGTTCTAAAATATTTATCCGTTATTTTTATATTCACGATGACGCTGATTATTTTAATTAACTATTTCAGAATAAACAGCGACAATGAACTGTCTGATGCCGAGAATTATTTAAGACATGTTATCGTAGATCATAAAATTAATGAAAGCAGTTTTGGTTTTACAAAAATAAATTTCAGCTATAAAGCCTACCTGGTGAGCAAGTCATCAATTGAAATAAACGTTGCCGTAACGATTAGTTTATTTTTAATCCCGGCAACAATAATTTTTTATAACGTATCCGGAAAAAATCCTAACGCATTGGGATTCCTTTTTACTTTAGATTTTAACAATTCTCTTTTCAGGCCTCCCAGATTCCATTCTTAAAATTCTTTAAGCAATTCTGATTTTTAATTTACATTAATTTTTTCCAATAGGAAAAAAAAGGAATTCTCTACATAAATTTTAAGAAAAAAAATATTATGAAAAAAATAATTATAATTTTTGCGATAATTTTTATAGGATCTGCTGTAAAATCTCAAACATTGAGTATTAAAGGCAAAGTTTTTGATATGGGTACAAAACTGCCTTTAACCGGAGCTGTTGTAACACTTACAAACAATAATCATGAAACTTCTACGAATGCTATCGGGGAGTATATCTTTTCTCACCTTTCTGAAGGCACCTATAAAATAAAGATTCAGTTCATCGGTTATAAAACCAATATTTTTACTGTAGATTTGAATAAAGATAAAGATGAAAGTCCGGTGTCATATCTATCTGATAATACTTTGACCATCTCAGAAATACAAGTAACCTCTTCAAGGGATTACGGGAAAATTACGATAAGCCCTCTGGATATGAAATTAAGACCAACTAATACTGCACAGGACCTCCTTCGACTAGTACCCGGATTATTTATTGCACAGCATGCCGGAGGAGGAAAAGCTGAACAATTATTCTTAAGAGGATTTGATCTTGATCATGGTACGGATATAAATGTCTCAATTGATGGAATTCCTGTAAATATGGTTTCTCATGCTCACGGGCAGGGATATGCAGATATGCACTTTACTATCCCTGAAGTAATTGAAGGATTCGATGTTTACAAAGGACCTTACCTGGCAAAATTCGGAGATCTTGCCACATCAGGCGCAGTTTCCTTCACTACAAAAAACTCAATAGAGAAAAGTTTTGCAAAGCTCGAAGGAGGAATGTATGATTCTTTCCGTGGACTATTGATGCTTGATGTCCTGGGAAAAAGTAAACACATACTCACGAAAAAGAAAGAAAGCATCTATCTTGCTTCAGAATACTCCTTCTCCAATGGTTTCTTTGTCAACAAACAAAAGTTCAGCAGGTTAAATGTATTCGGAAAATATTACGGATTCTTGTCAAATCATACAATTTTATCACTGACAGGTTCGACGTTTGCAAGTCATTGGAATGCTTCGGGGGAAATTCCTTCGCGGGGAGTTCAGGAAGGTATAATTACAAGATTCGGGAGCATTGACCCTTCTGAAGGAGGGAATACAAACAGAACTAACTTCAATATGGTTTTGGAAAGCTCTTTTAAGAAGGGTGGAAGCCTGACGAACCAGATTTATTTTGTTAACTATGGCTTTAACCTTTTTTCGGATTTTACATTCTTTAAGAATGATCCCGTGAACGGGGATGAAATAAACCAGCATGAAAAAAGAAACATGTACGGTTATAAAGGTACTTATTCAATGACAAATGATTTAAGTAAATCATCTCACCTGCTTTCACATTTTGGGATTGGAGCAAGAGCAGATGATATATATTCGATATATCTTGCACATACAGTGAAAAGACAATTTCTGAATTACATAAATAATGGAAAGATATTTGAACAGAATTATTATGGCTATGTTGACGAGGCAGTTGAGCTTTCTAAATTTGTAATTAATCCCCAGCTTAGATTTGATTTCTTTAATTTTAAACTAACAGATGCTCTTACGGGCAGTACAGGAAGCAAGACTGATTCAAGATTCAGTCCTAAACTAAATTTGTATTATAATGTAAGTCCAAGAACACAAATATATGCTAAGAGCGGAATAGGTTTCCATTCAAACGATGCAAGAGTTGTTATCGTAGAAAAAAATGAAAATACACTTCCAAGGGCACTAGGATATGAAATAGGAACTTCTTTCAGTGCCGGGAATCATTTTTCGAACATAAGCTTGTGGGGATTAAATTTACAAAGTGAATTTGTCTATACAGGTGACGAGGGAGGAGTTGAGTCAAAAGGAAGGACGCGCCGTCTTGGAATAGACTTTTCAGGAAGATATCAATTTAATAGCTGGGTGTGGGCTGACCTTGATATAAATGTAAATAACGGAAAATTGTTAGATGCACCTAATACCGCCAATAATATTCCGCTTGCTCCGAGACTTACCGGGGTTGGTGGGATTTCAATTAAATTAAAAAAGGGTATCGGCGGAAGATTGGGTTTCCGGGCAATGGACAGCAGACCCGCAAATGAGGATAATTCAATTATTGCTAAAGGATATTTCTTAATGGATCTTGTTTTGAATTACACCTCATCAAAATATCAGATCGGAGCATCAGTGGAAAATTTACTTGATAATAAGAGCTGGAACGAAGCGCAATTCGATACCGAATCAAGACTTTCTTTTGAAAAAGAACCAGTTTCCGAATTACATTTTACCCCGGGAACGCCCTTTTTTATCAAAGGAAACTTCAGTATATTTTTTTAAATTTCCGGTGTTTGACAATACGACCATACAATAGCCTGATCGTACGATGAGGAGGTTTTTTGAGGTAAATCCGGATATAATTTATATCCGTTATAATTAAGGGGGAGTAATAATAATATTCTAAAAAAATGATTTGGAAGCATATAAGAAGATTTTTTTAAAATCAAAACAGAAAGGAAATCTCATGAATGATCTTGAAATAAAAAAAGAGATCCCGGAAAAGAAGTCCGGAATTATTCATCAGCCCTTCAGCAGAAGAAAATTCTTGGTATTCACCGGAATTACTGCAGCAGCAATGGCTGTCGGAACACAAGCGTGCAAAGATGATCCCGTCACTCCTTCCGCAAATGCAATTGACGTCGGAACCGGGGATATCGGCGTGTTAAATTATGCATATGCACTCGAACAGCTGGAGGCTGCGTTTTATATAAAGGTAGCAACTTCTTTTTATACCGGAGCAACAGCCCAAGAAATTGCAATTTTGACAGATATCCGCGACCACGAAATCGCGCACCGGGAATTTTTTAAAGCCGCTCTGGCATCAAATGCAATTGCAGCACTTGAAGTGGATTTCAGTGCAATTGATTTTACCAGCCGCGCAAGTGTATTAAATACGGCTAAAGCTTTTGAGGACCTTGGTGTTTCTGCGTATAACGGCGCAGGGCATATAATTACGAGTGTTGATTATCTCGGACTTGCCGGTAAGATTGTTTCTGTAGAAGCAAGACATGCTGCCGCTATCAGGGATCTGCTTAATCCAAGATCCATTGATTTTGCAGATGATGTAATAGTGAACGCAGCGGGACTTGATGTTTCAAACACACCCGTTTATGTAGTAAGTGTTGCAAACGGGTATTTAAAAACTAAAATTAGCGCTAACCATTTAGCATAAGGAGGAAAAAATGAATTTAACAGAAATGTTTAATAATCTTGAAGAAAAAGTAAATAGTTCTCCATCCTCAAGACGAAATGCTTTAAGCAAAGCAGGTGAGATGGGAGTAAAAACTTTGCTTGCCGCTTTGCCGTTTGCACTAGGCGCATCTTTATTATCAAAAAAATCTTTTGGACAGAGCGCCGGAACAATTATAGATACATTGAATTTTGCACTGACTCTGGAATATCTTGAAGCCAGATTTTATTCAACCGGACTCAGCTCAGGAGCATTGATTCCTGCATCAGACAGGACAGTAATTTTACAGATCAGCAAACATGAAACTGCGCATATTACAACCTTAAGGTCAACAATCCAGAGTCTCGGCGGTATTCCTGTCAATGAACCGGTGTTTGATTATACAGCCGGCGGGACTTATGCTGCCGTATTCACAAATTATGCGACCTTCTTAACCCTTTCGCAGGCATTCGAAGACACAGGAGTGCGGGCATATAAAGGCCAGGCGGGAAACCTTTTAAGCAATGATGCTGTACTTACTGCTGCATTGCAGATCCATTCCGTTGAGGCAAGACACGCATCGGAGATAAGAAGAATACGGGGACAAAAAGGATGGATATCAAACTCAGATTCAGGCGGAGCTCCGGCTGCGGTTTATGCCAATGAAAATAATTTAATTCAGGGCGGAGTGAATATTTCGACTTTTGTTTCAACTCAGGCAGCCACTGAGGCGTTTGACGAGCCTCTAACTAAAACAGATGTGCTGAGTATCGTAAGTCCGTTTATTGTAGGCTAATTCTCTGTTTCACTGCAGTTATAAAAGCTTCTCTTACTTTTTGTAAGAGGAGCTTTTTTTATATAAAAACCGGAGTAAAAGCAATTACCAATTTTAAATGTTAAATTTTAAATGAATACCATAATTGTGTTTTTGGAGAGAAAGGCAGTACTTGCGCGCGACGAAGCAATCTTAGAAATCAAAACCTCCCCCTCGGTCCCCTCCAAAAAGAGTTTGTCTCAAAACATAACTTACTACTTACAAAGCCCCAGCTTTGTAAGTAAACTGGAGCAGAATTAAACCTTCCCAAGCTGGGGCTTGGGAAGGAGAGATGTTTTGAGACAAACTCAAAAAAAGGAGGGGGAAGCCTTACATTGTTTTCCGCGGGGAATTGACTTTTCTACGAAGCAATTTGAATCTAAAGAGTAAAAAAATCACCTTCGTTTTTTAAATCACTCTTAATTATTGATTATTGAATAATTATAATCTTAATTCCACAAACAAAAACTCCCCTCTCTTTTTTGAGCATTTTAATGATTTCTGAACTGTTTGCTCATCTGTTTGAGTAGTTCGCGATTGTGTTTCAGTACTTAGATTTTAATTTTGAAGTGTTCGCTTTAAATTTTAGGTCTTTTGCGCTTCTGTCTTGGTTCTCCGCTTTTGTGTTTCAATTGTTCGCAACTCATTTCGTTAGTTCGCTTTCATTAAATTATTCTTCGCGTTTCCGACTGAAGAGTTCGCGATTCATTTTTCAGAGATTTCTCTACTTAAAATTGACTTTTCTTTTCTGCTCTGCTCCGGGACTTTGTGAAGCATTTTCGTTTCTTTATTTCTATGTTCTGTTATTTTATTCTCTTGTTCCGTTGCTTTCTTCTCTTGCTCCGTTTCTTTCTTCTCTGGCTTCCTTGCTTTCTTCTCTTGTTCCGTTTCCTTCTTCTCTGGCTTCGATTCTTTCTTCTCTTGTTTTGTTTCTTTCTTCTCTTGTTCCGTTTCTTTCTTCTCTTGTTCCGTTTCTTTCTTCTCTTGTTCCGTTTCTTTCTTCTCTT
>JBBSDT010000065.1:0-12235 GCA_038240405.1 Ignavibacteria bacterium | reverse complement strand
GCAAACATTCAAAATGTGTGATTATTTCTTTGGAAAGTCTTTTAATCTTAAACATATTTTTATTATTTTGGAAACAATAATATCTATATTTATATATAACTTAAATTCAAAACGGGCAACTTAAGTTAATTATTAATTTATTAATTTATTAATTTAATTAAAATGAGATATGAATACTAAAAAAGAATTGTGGCTGCCTTTGCCCTGGAAAGAATGGAGTGAGTCAGCTCTGACAGTTCATCTTTTTACACAAGTTGTCGGAAAGATACGTTTAGCCCTTATGCCCATGCAGGCTGAATGGGCACAGGTTCCTCTTTCTTTAACATCCCGCGGACTTGCCTCAATAGGAATGCCCACTGAATCAGGGTCAATGGATATTTCTTTTGATTTTATCTCCCATAGTATATTCTTCTGTTCAAGTGATGGCAGAATGATTTCTTTTTCTTTGAAAGATCATAGCGTTGCAGAATTCTATAAATGCGTTATGGATGCATTGAAAGAACTGAATGTTAGTGTTAAAATTAATCCTACAACAGCCGAAATGTTACCTCCGATTAAAATGGATACTGATAACATACATAAGACATATGATTGTGACCAGGTCAAACGATGGTGGCATACTCTTGTGTTGGTTGGAAATGTCTTCAATAAATTCCGAAGCAGGTTTTCCGGAAAAGAAAGTCCTGTAAATTTCTTCTGGGGAAGTTTTGATCTTACAATAGGTTTTTTTTCAGGGAAACTAATTGAACCTCAACCCGAACAAGACCTCATTTATCGTGTTGCTATGGATGCCGAACAAATTGCCATTGGTTTTTGGCCGGGAGATGATACATTTCCTGAGGCTGCTTTTTTTTCGTACATTTATCCTAAACCCAAGGGAATGGAAGAAGAAAAAATTAATCCTTCGTCCGCAACATGGTCGGCTGAAAAAGGAGAATTTATAATACCGTATGAAGTCATTCGCAATGAATCTGACCCGGAAAAGACTTTACTTGAGTTTTGTGAAAGTACTTACAGGGCAGGAGCGCGGCTTGCAGGATGGGATATAAGCAGGCTTGAGCATAAACCTCCTTTGGAAAAGCCAAAACCGAAAAAATAAAATTGATTCTTCTAAAATATTAATATGACATTTTTTTTATAAATTGAATTTGGTCAAATGACACCTTATTCCGATTTCACAATCTCCGGAAATATTGTAGATATTTTTAGTAAGGAAATATTCGCCGGAACAATATCTGTTGAAGGTACAAAGATTTCGAAAATCGAAAAAAATAATAATGTATATAATGAGTATATCATGGCGGGGTTTATTGATGCGCATGTGCATGTTGAAAGTTCAATGCTTATCCCTTCCGAATTCGCAAGGATTTCTGTCTTACACGGGACTGTTGCGACTGTATCCGACCCTCATGAGATTGGAAATATACTGGGAATTGAAGGCGTCAGGTATATGATATCTAATGGCAGGAAAGTGCCTTTTAAATTTTATTTCGGGGCGCCCTCATGCGTGCCAGCTACTTCATTCGAAACAGCCGGAGCTACAATTGGATCTGAAGAAATTCGTGAGCTTCTGGTCAACGACGGATTGCATTATTTAAGCGAGATGATGAACTATCCCGGCGTCCTTCATAGCGACCCTGTTGTAATGGAAAAGATTAAGATTGCTAAAGAGCTGGGCAGACCCGTGGACGGGCATGCTCCCGGACTGAGCGGAATCGTTGCAGGGAAATATATTTCAGCCGGAATCTCCACTGATCATGAATGCTTTACTCTCGAGGAAGCATTGGATAAAATAAAATACGGAATGAAAATAATTATCCGCGAAGGTTCAGCCGCAAAGAATTATGAAGCGCTTCATACTTTAATCAGAGATTTTCCTGAAATGGTTATGTTTTGCAGCGATGATAAGCATCCGAATGACCTGGTTATAGGTCAGATAGACAGAATTGTAGAACGATCCGTTTCAATCGGGTATGATTTATTCGATGTCTTGAAATGTGCATGCATTAACCCGGTAATCCATTATAAGCTTGATGTGGGAATGCTTCGAATCAATGACCCTGCGGATTTTATTGTAGTAAATAATCTGAAAAATTTCAACGTGCAGAAAACTTATATAGACGGGCGACTCGTTTCTGAAAATAAAAAGAGTTTGATTGACAGCGTTGATGAAAAAATTGTGAATCATTTTAATACATCGGAAAAAACAATAAAGGATTTTGAAATTGATGGAAATTCAGAAAGGATCAAAGTCATTGAAGCCTTTGACGGACAGCTTATTACAAAGGAGCTTCACCTCCGGCCAAAAGATTTGAATGGCAAATTTGTATCGGATACTGAAAATGATATTCTTAAGCTGGCTGTAGTGGAAAGATATCAAAACGGAAAGCCTGCAATCGGATTTATCAAAAATTTCGAATTGAAGAAAGGCGCTATTGCCTCCTGTGTGGCTCATGATTCTCATAACATTATAGCCGTAGGCGTTAACGATGAAGATATTTGCAATGCTGTTAATGCGATCATAAAAAATAAAGGCGGTATCTCTGTTTCTTATGAAGGAAAAACCGAAGTACTTCCCCTGCCTGTCGGAGGCATTATGACAAATGAGGACGGCTATATCGTTGCTGAAAAATATACTGCAATAGACAAACTTGCAAAGGAATTAGGTTCAACTCTTAACGCGCCGTTCATGACTTTATCTTTTATGGCTCTGCTGGTAATTCCACAACTGAAGCTTAGCGATAAAGGATTGTTTGATGGAAGCAAATTCGAGCTTGTTGATTTAAAAATATAAAGTTCGGGTTCAAATACCACACTTGTAAAATTGTTTTGGTTTTTCCCGTCAATATTTCATACTTAATTTCTGCCGAACATAAACTTTTTATTTATTTGTTCCTTTTAAAGATCTTATTTCAATTTCCAAAAATTTGATTTTTACAATTTGTTATCTCAGGAAGCCCAAAGTTTGGATTTAAATTACAAAGAACTTCATTTATCTTTCTAAGAATATTTGTATCTTATTAATAAAGTATTATCAATGCTTTTAATATTAGTTGATTAGTCAAGGAAAAAAACAAAATAAAATAAGATGTGACAGTTGATATCATTATAAAAGTATTCCTTACACCACGGAAAAATTGTGAAATATAAAAAGGTATTTCTAATGACAAAAAAAAAGAAAAAATCTCCTGCCAAAAAGACTCTCAAGGTCAAACCAAAAGTAACAAAAAAGTTTGCCATGCGGAAACAAACAACCAGTTTTGTAAACGAGCCCGAAGTAGAATATAAAATAAAGTCTTTAGCAAGACCAAACAAAGCAATTGACGAAAGTTGGGACTTCAAAAAATCAAACACCAAAGAATATACTCATTGCTTTCACACTTACCCTGCAATGATGATTCCGCAAGTTGCTAGACGTATACTTGATAATTATGCTAGGAAATCTAAAGTCTTATTCGATCCATTCTGTGGGACAGGGACTTCCTTGGTGGAAGCAAATCTAAGAGGCATGAATGCGTTGGGAACCGACATAAATCCATTAGCTCGCTTGATTGCTATAACTAAAACTACAAAAATCGACATTCAGGTTTTGGATTTGTTTCTACATGACTTTATGAACTATGTATTCACACTTAATTTTCAGGTTGAAAAAATGAAATCCGTTGTAATTCCACAAATCAAAAACATTGACTTTTGGTTTTCAAAAAGTGTGCAACAAAAATTAGCGGTTTTACTTGATTACATTGAATATATTAATAATACTTCAATTAAAAATTTTTTTAATGTTGCTTTTAGCGAAACAATTCGTGAAACTTCTTTTATCAAAAAAGGAGAATTCAAATTAGTTAGAAAAAAGAATTTTAGAGAGATTGAAAACCCTGATGTGTTTGGGATAATGATATATAAACTTTCAAGAAATAAAAAAGGTTTGATAGAGTTTGAGAATTCTTGTAAGAATGATTCACATACTTCTGTTTATTCTTTCAACACTGTTCATTCTATACCCAGTGAAATTATACCTAGAGAAAGTGTTGATATGATTGTTACATCTCCTCCATATGGAGATTCAAGGACCACTGTAGCTTATGGACAATATTCCAGATTAGCAAACGAATGGCTGGGCTACAAAGAAGCAAATCAGATTGACAATATTTTAATGGGAGGCGAAAGGAGAAAACACAATCATATCTTTAAGAGTGAAGTTCTAAACGATGTAATTCTTACAATTCAACGACACGACAAAGATAGAGTTCGAGATGTAATTTCCTTCTACGAAGATTATGAGCAATCTATAAGTCAAGTTTCAACAACACTAAAGAAAGGTGCATTTGCTTGTTATGTTGTCGGCAATAGAACCGTGAAAGGGGTAAATATTCCTACCGATGAAATCACTTCACAACTTTTTGAAGAAAATAATTTCACACACATAGAAACGATAGTAAGAAATATTCCTAATAAACGAATGCCTGCAAAAAATAGTCCCTCAAATATAGTTGGAGTAACATCATCAACTATGAAAAATGAATTTATTGTTGTATGTCAAAAAAATTAATATGCAATTAAAAGAACTTATTAAGCTATTAGAAATATTGAAATTAAAAGAGTTTGTTGAAACTTCACGAAAAGGTCCGACTGGAATCGGACATCTTTTGGAAAAGGAATTAGGTATTCATGAAACAAATCTTGCTATTCCTGATATAGGGGGTAGGGTGGAGTTAAAGGGAACACGACGAAATGCAAATTCATTAATAACTCTATTCACTTTCAACAGGGGAGTCTGGTTGATGAAACAAAAGGATATTATCAACAAGTATGGCTATAAGGATGAGCAAGATCGACAAGCACTATACAATATTGTAAATAAAAAGACACCGAATTCACAAGGTTTTTATTTGGTTTCTGATCCAAGCAAACATCTTATTATTCTCAAAAATAAAAGTGAAGTAGAAAATATAGCTGAATGGAGCACGTATGTAATTGCTGGTAAATTCATGACTAAGTTAGACAGATTACTTTTGATTTTTGCCGATAACAAAATAGTAAATGAAAAGGAACATTTCCACTTTAACGAAGCTTATCTTTTAGAAAAACCCACTCCCGAAAAATTTTTGGAAGCATTTGAACGCAGTGAACTAATGATTGATCTTCGAATGCACTTGAAACAATTCGGAGGAGTAAGAAATCACGGAACAGGTTTTAGAATTTCTGAAAAGAATCTTATCGACTTGTATGAAAAGAAGAAAAGGTTGATGTAATTTTGTGAGTTTGAAATAGTTTAAATTGATAAAATCTATAGGAAATTTTTATGTGATAACTCAAGCGCAACCCAGAAATTCATTTAAAAATATTATTATTGAAGCTCCATAGCCTCTGATGCTTTAACCACTTTTGATTTACTCTTAAATCGTTCCTCAAAAACAGTGTAGAGTGTTGGAACAAATATTAGTGTAAGAAATGTAGATACGGTGAGCCCGCCGATCACAGCAATTGCAAGAGGAGCCTGCGAGGATTCGCCGCCTATACCTGCTGCCATAGGAATTAATCCCAGCACAGTCGCAAAAGTCGTCATGAAAATCGGACGAAGACGGGTTCTGGCGCCTTTTACAACAGCCTCATATAATCCTAATTTTTCTTCTCTTGCTCTAAGCTTATTGGTATAATCAACAAGCAAAATCCCGTTGGAGACTACAATACCAACCATAACAATAACGCCTTCGAAAGATGTTACCGATAGTGTCGTATTGGTAAGAAAAAGCATCCATACTACTCCGACTATTCCCAGCGGAACTGAAAACATTATAATAAACGGTTCCAATAAGGATTGAAACTGGGATGCCATAACCATATAAACAAGAATTATCGCAAGGCCGAATGCAAGAAGTAATGCACTGAAGGTTTTATTTTGCTGTTCAATATTTCCACTAAGCTGGATTTCAAATCCCGGCGACTTTTCCAGTGTATTAATTTTTTCCTGTATTTCCTTTGCAACTGTGCCCAAATCTCTTCCTGTAATATTAGCCGTAACTTCTACTAGTCTTTGCTGAAACTTTCTGTCTATCTGAACCGGTGATTTTGTAAGTTTAATATCTGCAATAGTTTCAAGCTTTACTAATTTATTTTGAGCGCTCATGATCGTTAGCTTTTTAATATCATCGAGATTGTTCCGATAATCTTCTGAAAGCCGGACAAGAATATTGTACTGGTTTCCAGTCTTTGGATCGCTGTATAATGAAGCTACCGAACCGCTCATTGCACTTGCAACTGTGCTTGCTATCTGCTGGACATTTATTCCGAGCGCTCCGGCTTTTACCCTGTCAATTGTAACTGTGGCCTGAGGAAGATTTATATCCCTGGTGATATTAACATCAGCAGTTCCCTGTACTGATTTTACAATTTCATAAACTTCTTTTGAAAGTTTATCCGACTCATTAAAATCAAATCCAAGTATAGCAACATCAATCGGAGCTGATGAACCGAAGTTCATTAAGGTTTTTAAAAACCCGCCTGTATTTACTAACATTTGCGCTCCCGGCATTCCCGACAGCTGCGGCCTCAGCTTTTCAACTATTTCAAATACTGTTCTTTTTCTTTCTCCGGGCGGCACAAGCGATACTCTGACATTTGCATTATGGCTTCCGGAATTTCCACCAAAAAGGCTGCCGCTTCGTGCGCCTGGCACTCCAATATCTGAAATTATTGTTGTAGCTTCCAGAACATTATCCTGAATAACTTTTTCAACTTTCTGCACAAACTTTTCGGTCTCTTCTACTCTTGTACCTACGGGAAGTTTTACTGTTATTGTAAACTGGCTCTCATCAGATTCCGGAAAAAACTCTGTTCCTATAAACTTAAACAGAAAGAATGAAATTGCCGAAAATCCGAGAATACTGATCACAACAATTTTCTTATGACTCAATGCGCTTCGAAGAGAGATTTCGTAAAAATTATCCATCGACTCCAGCAAATTCTTAGCCCAAATTGAGAAGCGGTCAATTAACTTTTTAGAATTCGGATCTATTTCGCGTTCGGGCTTTAAAGCTTTATAACTAAGCAGCGGGGTAACAGTTCTGGAAACAAAAAAAGAACCGAACAATGCAACTGTAATAGTAATAACAAGTGGAATAAACAACAGCTTTGCTATTCCGGTAAGGAATATTACAGGCAAAAAAACTATTACCGTGGTTATTGTAGAAATAAAAATAGGAGAGGCTACTTCCTGAGCAGCATCAAGCGTTGCCTGAAGCTTGCTTACACCCTGTTCTTTCATTATACTATAATGCCGGCTGATATTTTCCAACTCAACAATAGAATCGTCTACCAGCCTTCCTACCCCAAGCGCCAGTCCGCCTAATGTCATAATATTCAGCGTCGTGCCGCTGAATCTGAAAAATATAAAAGTTACAAGTATTGATAAGGGAATTGCAGTAAATATTATTATTGTACTTCTTACATTTCTTAAGAAGATTATTATGACTACGGTTGCAAGAAGAGCTCCGAGCAAACCTTCTCTGATCAGCCCGCTGATTGAGTCACGGATATAATTGCTCTGATCAAACGCAGTCGTGGCAGTTACACTTTGAGGAACATCACGGAGATTTTTTAAACCGCTAAGAATGGAGTTAACCACTTCCACAGTATTAGCTCCGGGTGTCTTTTGAACTCTTAGTATTACTCCATGCTTGCCATTATTTCTGATTAATTCAGTCTGCTCCTGATAACTATCTTCAATTCTCGCCACATCCCGTATTTTTATAGGAACTCCATTATTAACGGTGATGACTATATCTCCCATAGGTTCAACCAGATTGAACTGGCTTTCAGTCTTTAAAGAATAATCAAAGATACCCGTCTTAAGCTCGCCTGAAGGAAGAATAAGATTTGATGATTGTATTGCGCTCACTACCTGCTGCAATGAAAGGTTGGATGCTTCGATTCTGTTTCTGTCAAGTGTGACATGAATTTCCCTTATCCTTCCTCCGACTACCTGTGCAAATGCAACACCCGGAATATGCTCAAGCTGGGGCTCTATTGTATTATAAGCAAGATCATACAGGTTTCTCTCATCCATGTCGCTGCTCAGGGCGACAGTAATGATAGGAATATTTGTAATATCAAATCTCAATGCCAGCGGCTGTGAAACTCCTGTTGGAAGCTGATTAAGAACTCTGTTAATTTTCTGTATTACATCGATCAGTCCTACATCAGTATTGGCATTCCAGTTAAAGTTTATCCGGACCTGCGATACCCCTTCGCGGGTTGAAGACTGAATGTAGTCTACATCGCTTGTCGAGCTTACAGCCCTTTCGATCTGAACAGTTGTGCTCTGTTCCATATCAAGCGGACCGGCGCCATTATAAAAAGTAATTGCAGAAATTACAGGAATCTGAATATTGGGAAGCATGTCAATAGGCAGCTGCTCAAAGGAAACTATTCCAAGTACAAATATGGCAATTGCAGCCATTAAGGTTGTAATCGGATATTTAAGAGAGAGCCTTGTGAGCCACATACAGTTTTCTATTTTGCAATTTTTACTTTATTTCCTTCCTTTACCAAACTTTGCCCTGTTATTATAACTTTCTCGCCTTCTTCAAGTCCGGAATTAACTTCGAATTGATTATCCTGCTGATTTCCAACCTGAATATATTTCTTTTGTACGGTTGAATCCGCGCCAACCTGATAAACGTAATCTCCTTTCTCATCCTTTAAAACGCACTGCGAAGGAAGCAGGATAGCTTCACTTTGCTTTAGAATGATGTCAATATTTGCAAACATACCCGGCTTAAGTTTAGAATCTTTATTATTGATATCAATTTCTGCGGTCATGGTCCTTGTACTAACATCAATTAGCTGACTAATTTTTTTAATCCTGGCTGTGAAAACATCATCCGGATAAGTCTGTGTTGATACATTTGCCTCCTGGACGCCATTTATCAAAGGAACATCTTTTTCAAGTACGTTCACAATTACCTTTACAAATCCTATATCAGAAATCGTAAAGAGAATGCTGCTCTGTGACTGTCCACCTCCCACAGATACATAAGATCCCCTGTCAAGAAAACGTTTTGTTATATACCCGGTAAAGGGTGCAGTGATTTCACAATAGCTTAATTGTATTCTTGAATTTCTGTTGGTCGCAAGCGCAGATTGAACCTGGGCTTCTGATACATTCATTGTTGTCCTTGCATTATCAAGATCATTAACAGAAAGAAGACCTTTATCATACAATTCTTTATTTCTTTCGAAATTTGTCTTATTATTTTCAAGGGTTGCATTTGCCTGGTCATAAAGAGCATTGGTCTGGTTTACAGCCTGGAGATATGTGGATTTATCTATTTCTGCCAGAAGAGTTCCCTGATGAACAAAATCACCGACGTCTGCATATATTTTTTCAATATTACCGGCAACCCGGGAATAAATATTTGCCTGCTGGATTGCCTGTATGTCTCCTGTATAGACAAGCTTATTAATAAGAGACCCTTTTGTGATTGAAGTAAGTTCTACGGTTTGAGTATTTTGCTTCTGTTTTGTTGTGGCTTCTAAATTATTTTTAATCCTCAGGTAGACTAATAATACAAGAACGATTAGAAGTGTTGCTGATATTATGAGTACAATCTTTTTCCTTGAAGTCATGGAGTTGTTTTGGAAAATATCATTTGTCACTTAAGCGCATAAAATAATATTTATGGGTTTGTTTTTCTAACCAAAAAATTTAAATCATGGTTTCAAAATGTATAAATTAAATAATAAAAGTTGTAACAAAATGTTTCAGTGATTTATTAATAAGAACAGTTATTCAAACCGTCATTTACCCTGGCAACATATAGAGTCATACACGATACCTGGCTTTCTTAATTAATGACTATCCTTTTTGGGGGATGTTATGTGAAAAAGAATATTAATCCCGAGGGATGAAATTATTATAGAATAGAATCATTAAAAGAATATTAATTCCGAAGGGATGACATTATTGTAGAGATGAAATTATTATAGAATAGATCATTATATGAATAATAATCCCGAAAGGATGACATAATAATTTCACCCTTCGGGGTCATAAATAAAAATCAAACAATTGAACATTGTAGATATCGAACAATCACAATATCTCTTTCCCCTTATTCTTATTCGTAAGAATAATCTCTCGCAAAAGAGGAATTGGTGGAGACCCGAAATTTAAAATAGCATCATGAAATTTTTTCAGTGAATAGTTTTCTCCTTCCTGCTTCTGATAATCATCACGCAGCTTGAATAACATTAGCTTCCCCAGCGTGTAATACAGATAGCCCGGATCGTAAGTACCTCTCATAGCCTCGGAATGTGACGGCTGTTCTTCATAATAACAATTATCCTTAAAAAATTTTGTTGCCTCATCAACTGTCATTCCTTGTGTATGCATCATAATTGAAACGCACAACCTGCTATATCTCAGCAACGATTCATCAAGCTGAGCCAGCCGGTATTTAGCTGCTGTGATAGGATCCTTCTCGCTTCCATATCCTTCGTCTATCAACATCTGCTCGCAGTAATGCGCCCAGCCTTCCGAAAAGGCATAGCTTCCGAAAATCTTCTGAAGCTTTGAGGCAGGAGAAGAATTGAGATGCAGAAATTGTATGTAATGTCCCGGGTAAGCTTCATGTATTGACACCACATCAGTTGTATAATAATTAAAAGCGGTAAGCCATTCTTCTTTTTGTTTATCGGTCCAGCTATCCTCAACGGGTGTTACATAGTAAAAAGCCTGTGTGGATTTTTCAAAAGGTCCGGGCGTATCCATGGAAGCAAAAGTGGTGGCTCTTGCATATTGCGGGGTTTCAGTAACAATGGCTCTTACATCAGTCGGAATTGAAATAATATTTTTATCAATCAGGAATTGTCTGATTGCTTCGAGATTTTTCTTTGTTTCAGGAATAAGGTTTTCGGCAGACGGATGATCTTTCTGAATTTCCTTGAAAACATCAATTGCTTTTTTTGTCGGATCTATCTTTTTTGCAGTCTCTGCAAATAACTCCTGCTCATGCTTAAGCCTGTTCATTCCGATATCCAGCACCTGATCAGGAGTGTAAGAAATCATCTCTCCATCGGTAAGCATTTTCTGATATGATTCCTTTCCCAATGCAAAATTATTGTCCGCCAAGGGAAACTTTTCTTTTTCCAGGTAAACTGCAAAGTTATTCAGCTCTTTGATCGCAGAAGAATTTGCTTCATTAAATTCTTTCATTAAGTATTCATTCTTAACATCTTTTAATGCGATGAGTAAATCTTTTCCAAGAAAATCTGCCGAACCCTTTGCTATCTGCACTGCAAGCTCTACATAGGGTTTCGGAAGAATATTCTGAAGGTTATTTTTTGCATCCGCAAAAACTTTCGGAGCTTGTTTTTCAATAGCAATGATTGACCTGATTCTGTCCTCAAGCGGCGCAAAATCACGCGCAATATAAATATTAACATCCAAAACTCCGGCATATGTCATAGGATTTCTGAAATATGAGTTCATATCTTCAAATGAGAACAGCTCCTTCCTGACAGAATTTAATAATATCTTGTAGTCCAGGTTATTTTTAGAATTAAGCGCTGAGGGATCCATTGCATCAAGTATTGTCTCGTATTTCTTTAACCGTGCTACCTCGGCTTGAATAGAAGGTGCACTTAAGTCGCTTAACTTGCCATCATACTGATGTAATCCAAGAGATGTTCCCTGCTGCGGTCGCCACGCAAGGTATTCATTAATGTATTCATCTGCCAGCTTTTCAAACTCAGAATTCAAATCCTTTTTTATTTTAAAGCCGGCTGAAAAGAAAATAAATATAATGAATATTAAAATTGTTTTCATTTTCATAACGATTTTATTTGAATTTTAAATACTTCTTTTAATTATGTAAATGACAAAATTGGTATCAGTAAAAGTTTTTGGACATGAGAGCAGTTCTTAGAAATAGAAATTCAAAGAAGGATAGCAATTTAAGAAAAGACATAGAAAATATAATTTCTAATTTATTTTTATTAAGTTAAATTATCAGAAGGAAAATTATGAAAATTAATAAGATATTTATGGACAACCAAATAGTAAACTCAGATACGTTAAGTATGATACAAACCTATGTACACGATAAAAAATTTGCAAGGAAATTGAATTCCTTGAGTTTATCTTCAATAAAAAATGTGATATATCTTAAATAATCATAACCTTTTCTGAAAAGACTTATTTCTTTTCTACCGTGATTCTTTATTTTAATTT
>JBBSDT010000064.1:0-12331 GCA_038240405.1 Ignavibacteria bacterium | reverse complement strand
TAGAGATTGGAAGCAGGTATATCAGAAATCCTACAAAGCTTGCCCAAGATTATAATTTTGATTTACTTATAATCGGTGATTCCGTTTTAAATATTACAAATGATACTATCAGCATACTTTACAGGATTAAGCTCGCCGAAGTCGGTGGAATTATTTCCAATTCCTCTCCTATTGCACTTATCGGAAGCGATTATTCAACACCACTTACCAGCCGGAAAAGAAGATTTACCGGTGTAGGCGTTTTTTCAAATAACAGCTACATTGTCACCAGAATCGGACCTGATAATATAAGCACACTAGATCCTGACAATGCTATATTAAGAATTACAGGCAGAAATGCAGTAAGCTCCGTTACAGTCATAAGCGGCTTCCAGCCTTCAGGAAATGGGGTATATTCTATTGACAAAGTATCATCTATAACTACTTTTAATAACGAACTGACTGATTTTATTCTTACCAGGAATACCACGGACTTTGGTTTCAAAATTGAATGGTTTCTATTTGACAATGTAAACGGAACTTATAATCCCAAGTTTATTCCGGAGGATAATGTGGATATATTAAATAAAGATCTTGGCACGCCAGCCGGAATTACAGTTGATCCCGATAAAAATGTTTTTGTAGCGGATAACGCAAAGGATTCATTGTACAAATTCACAAGTGCAGGTAAATATAAAAAAGAATCTTTCGGAGGCACAGGCGCAGGAGTTAACCAGCTTAACAGCCCCATGGGAGTTTCATTTTTCAACAAAGTACTATACATAGCCGACACAGGGAATAATAGAATTGTAAGATTTAAACTTTCCACAGATTTGAATTGAGATAAATTTTTGAAATTAACTTCACTTATAATCTCTTCTTCCTCGCTGATAAAAACTGTAAACTTTTCATAACAGATTATTTTGGATTTAAATATAAAACATTACTGGTTTATATTTAATCTCAATTAATGATAATAAGCTGACCAGATTTGTCTAAGAAGCAAAAAAAAACTTTACAAAAACCACCGCAGCAAAAATCTGCATTCAAAGATAACCCTCTTTATAACTATGGCTTAATAGTTTTATTTACAGTATTTATAATTCTCTTTACGACATTTAAAATCACCGGTGACGATGACGTCTTCTGGCATCTTGCAACAGGAAGGTACATTGTACAAACGCATCAGGTTCCATCAACTGATATTTTCGGATATGTAACCCAGGGTCAGGTATGGATGCCTTTTGAATGGGGTTGGGATGTATTAACATATGGATTATATAACATCGGTGGATATACTGCTCTCTCCGTTTTCAGAACGTTAATATTCCTGATTATTTTTTATTTATTCTTCATTATTTTGAGAAAATTCGGAGTGAGCTATACTCTGATTTTTATATTTCTGCTTTTATTGACATTTGGAATTATCGACAGGCTGACTCCCCGCCCCCACATTATCTCCCTGCTTTTTTTTACTATATTATTGTATATAATTATTAATTATAAATATTTCCGGCGTGACAATTATAAAATCTTATTTTTTATTCCCCTGCTTTTTTTGATCTGGGCTAATATGCATATGGGGATTATTGCAGGACTTTTCCTGATGGGAATATTTGTAGTATCGGAGATTATAATTTATTTTAAGCCTGCCAGTTTTTCCTCAAAAGATATTCCGCCTTTAAATAAAAAAGAATTGTTACGGTTGATTATTATTTTTGTAATTTCAATTTCTGTAATGTTCATCAATCCCAATTCATTTGCAACTTATCTGTACGCATATGAGCATACTAAGATGAAGATGCTTGAGACCATTAATGAATGGAGGTCTCCGTTTGATTCAATGTTCGGAGGCGGCTTTGTGACGGACATATATAAAATTTTTTTATTCGGCGGGGTATTAGTATTATATTATGCTTACAAAAAAAAGGATTTATTCGCCGCAATTGTGTTCATAGGTTTTGCTATATATTCTGTACGGGCCGTAAGGTTTACTGTTGACTATATATTAATCATAACAATTTTTTTGGCTCTCGCTGTCAGCTTTATTATAACGAATTTTAAAAACCAGGGTCTCAAGAATTTTTTTAACTCGAGCCTGGTTCCGAAGTTGCTGATGGAGGCTCTGCTGCTTTTCTTTATTATAAATACTCCAAATGATAAGCTATATCTTGACTATTTAAAGTACTACAGGGTTACCGGCTTTGGCATTAATTCAGATTTCATTCCTACGCAAATGTTTGATTTTATGAAGGAAAATAATATAACTTCAATCGGTGCTAAACCATTTAACCATTTCGGCAGCGGAGGATTTCTTGTGTGGAGTTTTCCTGAAAGCAAAAATTTTATTGACAGCAGAAACTTAAACGATGAAATTTTCAATGAGTATAATACTATCGTTGCCAAAAAGACAGGATTTGAAAATAAGCTTAAAAGTTACGACATTGATTATTCTTTATATCTTGCGCCCGACCTTGTAAGAGCTCCGCAGGAAATGGAGCAAACAATCATTTCATACTTCAGTAAGCATCCTGATGACTGGAAGCTTGTTTTCTGGGATGATAAGTCATTTCTATTCATTAAAAACTTGCCTAAATTTAAAGAAGTAATTGATAAATATGAATATAAATATGTAACTGCCTATAATTTATTGTATCAGAAGAGCGTTCTCGAAAAGGGTTTAAAGGATGACCCCGCACAATTCAAAAAAGAACTGGAAAGAAATTTAACTGAAGAACCAAATGGCTTAATAATTAACACTATTAATAAAACTTATTCAAACAAACTTATAAAGTAATATAAAATAAATCAAAAAATGAAAACAATATTTCTAACTTTGAATCTGCTGCTTTTATTTTCTATATCGCAGGCACAGATTGTTCCGATAGCTTCTATTACTATCAATAATTCGCAGGGTGTCCCCATTGATACCGGTGTTTTTAAAACTGTCAGTGGAATCGTAACTGTGGCCGCCGAATTCGGAGGTCCTTCTTATATTCAGGACAATACCGGCGGAATAGGAGTTTTTTACACCGAATTTACTAATGCAGTTAAAGTTGGTGACAGTGTGATCGTTACTGCACAGTTAAATCAATTCCGCGGACTTACTGAGATGACGTACAGTACAAACGGCGGAACTCCTTCTTTCACAATAGTGGATTCAAACAAAAGTTTTTCTACTTATGTCATAAATATACAACAGCTGAATAATCAGGCTTGGAACGGACATGAAGAGTGGGAAGGAAGATTAGTGAGATTTAACGGCTTGACAATTACAGGCACAGGAACATTTCAGCCGAATACAAATTATACGGTAACCGATGCAAGCGGTTCAGGTCAGCTCCGGATTGATAATAATTCAAACTTAGTAGGGACTTTAATTCCTACCGGACCATTTGACTGTATCGGAGCTGCAGCTCAGTTTAAAACTGCCCCTCCCTTTAATTCCGGATACCAGTTTATTCCAAGGTCGACTAATGATATAATTCAAAGCGGGGGTCCGATAATTCTTACTGCTCCGGCAGAAACGAATATTAATCCCAACAGCATTACTTTGACATGGACGACACAAAACCCGGGTGACAGCAAGCTCAAATATTTTAAAACAGATTCCCTTGGTCAGCCTGTTGTCTTTACTGACTCGTTATTCAATGCCAGTCCTGTTATTAGTCATACATTTACACTCTCAAATCTCCAGGCAGGAAAAATATATTATGCTCTTGCGTATTCCACCAACGGAACCGGTACAAGTGTAAGTACGCCAAAATATTTTTCAACTTCTTCAGATCCTGTTTCACCGGGAAGCTTTGAGATTTATTTTAATAAGTCTGTTGATATTAATTATTCCATGCCCGGCAATAATGCAAACGGCAACATTGATTTCAAAGAAAGATTGGGTCAAAGAATAGATTCCGCTACGAAGTCAATAGATATTGCTATGTATTCTTTTAACGAGATAAATCAAATCCGTGATAAACTTATAAACGCGTTAATCAGGGGTGTAAAAATCCGAATGGTTTATGACAGCAGATCGCCACAACAATTAGTTCTGGACCTGATAAATGCCGGAGTAAGAGTTCAGCAAAGACCCGCGGATTCATATATTATGCATAATAAATTTTTTATTTTTGATGCACGTGATAATACATCTTACCTTGATGACTGGCTCTGGTGCGGTTCGGCGAATATAACAAATGATCAGTTTTATCTTGATGCACAGAATGTTTTGCTTATACATGATCAGGCGCTTTGCAATACATATACAAGAGAATTTGAAGAAATGTGGGGATCTCATAACGACATCAACAACTCTACAAATTCAAAATTCGGTCCGGCTAAGTTAGATAATACTCCGCACTTATTTAATATTCATGGCAGAAGAGTCGAATGTTATTTTTCCCCATCTGACAATCCATCAACACAGATCGAGAATATGATAGGAAATAATACAAACAAATCAATATTTTTCTGTGCATTTTCCTTTACACGGTTTCAGATTGCCAATAAAATGAAAACACAATTTCAGCCTCCGGTCAAAATAGTTAGAGGAGTTTTTGATGATGATAATTCTACTGACCCAAACAGTGTTTATCCGGAAATGAAAGGTATAGGAGGGTCAACCCCCTGGAATCCTCCTGCACCTGTGTATCTTGATGGCCAGGCCGGTCTTATGCACAGCAAATATATTTTGATTGATGCTAATTTGCCCAGTAGTAATCCGATTGTGGAAACAGGCTCGTTTAATTATACCACAGCAGCATCAGTAGGCAATGACGAAAATTTGTTAATGATATACGATTCTTTAATAGCAAATCAATATTACCAGGAATTTGCAAAAAGATATACACAGGCCGGCGGAACAATAAGGGTAGATAAGATCTCTTCGGAAGTACCTGCAGATTATCATCTAAGCCAGAACTATCCGAATCCCTTTAATCCTAAAACTATTATCAACTATACACTTCCAAAATCAAATGATGTTACATTAACTGTATTTGATGCTCTGGGAAGAGAAGTGATTACGCTGGTAAACGAATACCAGACCATAGGAAGCTATAAGGTAACATTTGATGCAAGCAGCATAAGCAGCGGAATATATTTTTATAAATTAATCACAAATGGTTTTTCTGATACAAAGAGGATGATTCTGGTGAAATAAATTCTTTTAAAATTATAAGTTATTCGATTGAATGATTGATTATGATTACCATCATGAATGAAGGTGGTAGTAAACTTCCATAGATATATTTGAGTTGAAAGCCCCGGAAATTGCGCCGGGGCTTTTTTGTTTACTCTTTTTTAAATATTATATTTTAGATCCATACTATTTGAATACAATGGAACTTAGTACTGGTTCGTAAGTAAAACTTATTGAAGTTTAGCCACTCAAGAGGGTTTTGGAAAGAAAGTTCCTCCTTCGATATCTCAAAGGGAAGGTATTAAAAATCAGTGAGAAAAAATAAAATTATAATAATAATTCTGGTTGCAATTCTTTTTGTTACATTAATATTAGCAAGAAGATCTATAATCTTACCAATATTTAGAGCTAAACCCAAACATTTTGGCACCAATATTGAACTTTCATCGGTTTAGGAAAGAAGTTAATGGAATTATATACAGACTTCTTACGCGAATACGATTTTAAAACTTCATATCTCTGGACAACCAATGATTTAACTTCCGCGGCAAATCTATATAAGAGATTCGGCTATAAACTTACTGAAGAAAAAGAATCAACTGCATTTGGAAAACCATTAAAGGAACAAAGATATGATTTGATTGTTTAAATTTTAGTACTTTAACAAACATCCATGTCGCTAAATCTTTTATAATGACGAAAATAGCATTTACTGTTTCTTAGCTTATTATTCTGATAATATCGAACCAATTATCTGCACAAAATAAAACTAAAATCATTGAAGATATAAAAGATGAGATTGAGCAGATCCAAATGGATACCACATTAAAAAGCGTGACTCTTCAGAACAGGGAATTCCTTAAAGATACTGCGTATGCAGGGGGCGAACTAACCGGATTTTATAAGGACAATAACATTTACAGAATTTATAAAAGCGCAGCTGCATCCTTCCGGGTTGAATTGTCAGAGTATTATTACAAAAAGAAACAGCTTATTTTTGTGCATAAGAAAATTTCCGAGTATGTTTACAATGACAGCTCCAAAAAATATGATTATACGAAGATTAATATTACTTTTTCTGGATTTTATTATTTCAATAACGAAAAACTCATTGATTCTAAAATCAGCATACAAAATAACTTTTCCCGGAAAAGTTATAATCCTGAAAGAAATCTATTGGAAGAATCAAAAGTAGCGCTGGAATTTATTGCAGAAATGATCAATTCTTTGAAATAAGAAAAACATTTTGGAATTCGCCAGATACTAATAATTAATACCATGAATAATTGGATAAGTAAAGGAACAAGTTTGCATGGTGAAACGGTAAATTTAATTCCACTAGAAAAGAATCATTTCTCTGAGTTGTTAATTTTAGCAGCGGATAAGAAGATTTGGGAATTTTATACATTGGATGGGAGTATTCCCGCAAGGATTTCAGAAGAGCTTGAAAAGGGATTGATTGAAAAAGAAAGAGGTACGCAATTTCCTTTTGTGATTGTTCATAAACTTACTAATAAAATAATTGGTAGCACAAGGTTTCTTGATATTCATCCTGAACACAGGAAGCTTGAGATTGGCTGGACATGGCTTGCTCCACAATACTGGGCAACAGAAATTAATCTTGAGTGCAAGCTGCTGCTCTTAACTTTTTGTTTTGAACAACTGCATACAGTCAGGGTTCAATTAAAAACTGATGAAAGGAATATCCGATCAAGAAAAGCCATTGAAAAAATCGGCGGAAAATTTGAAGGGATACTTAGAAACGAAATGATCAGGGACAATGGGACATTCCGGAACTCTGCTATCTATAGTATAATTGATACTGAGTGGAAAGAATTGAAACATGTGCTTTATGATTTATATCAAAAAAAAACAAGAGCAGTTAGTTAACGTCATTTTGCTCCCCCTCCCTGTCATTCCTGCGATCTTTTGGCGGGAATCCAATCAACATATAAATGCCAACTTGTCATTAATCTAAAATTGTGCACTTACTCCGAAAACTGGAAGTATCTGCCAGTCATAATTAACCGCTGGTGAATTTGAACTATATTTCCAATAATATTCATATACATTGCTCCTGTTAAACAGATTTTGCACTTCAATATATGTTATCAGATTAAAGGAATTAAAATAAAATTTCCTGTCTATTCGTAAATCCATTCTGATGTATGAGGGCATTCTATTCTTATTATATCTGCCCATTGACAATGATTTTCATTTTGAAAGCCAGCAAAAATACATTTGGAGAGTTACAAAATATCCGGGGTTCCATTCTGTAAATGAATATGTTTCGTATAAATTCGCTGAAAATCTGAATTTCCAATATTACATCGGGTCGGAGTTCCGGGAGTTTACAACCAAATAAGTATTGAGCATTGTGTATTGCATACTTTTTAGAGTTCCATCCAGATTATTTCATCTCTTATCTCAAGGCCGCATTACAGTAACAAAATTAGTTGAATTATTATAAGCTATGACAATATCCGAAAGGTCAGTAATATTATCTCCATTTACATCAGTCCTTACATAGCCGGTTACAAAATTATTTGCATCGTTAAATATCAATATAATATCGGACAAATCTACAGTTCCGTCCTGGTTTACATCCCCGCTGTAAATAGTAAATTTTCCACCTTTAAAAATTTGGTTATTACCGAAAGCTTTATCGGCTGAAGTAGTAAAATCATAAGTCGTGGTTCCTCCGGAGGTAAACGACAAAGGCAATTTACTCCAGGTTTCAATTGAATTTCTATGTTTTACCACAATGTAATAAGAGCCTGCAGCTGCATGTGTGAAGTTCAAGATTCCGTTTCCCGAAGAATTTAAAAATACACGTTGAGAATCAACTCTTGCAAAAGGGGAAGTTGGGTTGTTCAAATAAACAGTCACAGTATCACTTACCATTGTACTTCCGTTCCAAAACCCCTGGATAAGGGCTGTCAGATTAAGTGTTAATGGCGGTCCCGAAGCATTTATAACACCAACCATTCCAAAGCCGGCATGAAAAGAACATTTATAGTTATATGTGCCTGCCACTGTAACAACGTAATTAAAAACCGGCATCCCACTATTAATAGGTGAATTCCAGGGAGCTGCCCCGGCAGGGCGGGAAGTAGAGGGAGAGCCGTCACAGGTTGTTGTGTGGCTTCCGTTTAACCATGTCCAGTGAACAGTATCCCCGACAACCGCACTTATAGTTGAGGGTGTAAACTGAAAGTTTGAAGCCGTAACATTTATTGTAGTTGAGAAAGTTGATTTGAAAATAAACAGCAAAACAATTGAAGCAAGAAAAAAAGTAGTATTTAATTTAAAGGCATTCATATTGGTTTTTGAGATTAATAAATTGCCGTAATATAAATTTTATCAAATTAATAATAAACGAACTATTCTTAGATTGTATATTAAATATTTCACTGCCATCAAAATAATTTTATAATAATTTGATTTTTGAATTTTAAATTTTCAATTATAAATTAAAAAACAAATATTTCTATTTGAAATTTATCATTTGAAGTTTATCATTCAATTGAGCATGAGTAAATATAATCCGCCCCTTCTGATACAAAAGAAGGGGCGGATGAGAGCTAGGGCACTATTACTTTCAGGACATTTGAACGTTGTCCGATCTCAGCATCGCTTTCAACAAAATATGCATAATACTCCCTTTGTTCAGGCTTGGTCATGTCAAGCTTTGGTCTGGTATCCGGGAATTTTGAGTGTGTGCTTATAGCCAGGAAAGTGAATTCCGTTTCAGCAGCCCTGCGGGAATAAATATTTATCCCGTCAGTTCCGAGTCTTCGGAATTTCAGTATGGCTTCCTGTCCGTTGAGCGTACAACCCAAAACGGGTTTTTTATCTGAAGATTTTACAACAGGTAATTCAGGACCTATAATCTGAAGGTCTTCGCCTATAGCAGTCGTGTACTTCTTCGACGCTTTTATCTTTTTGGCTACTCTCCTAATTTCATTAATTGCCCTGACTTTCTTGATTCTGTTTTCTTCACTTGCAAATTTTGAATCTGCTCTTTTGAAATTCATCGATGAATAAGAATTCCTGTGTAAGTCTATTGTGCTTACGACCTCTGTAACTTCCGCAGGATCAATTTCAAGGTCAGCAGCGTGAACTGCTAATTTTGTTTTGAAATTTTCTTCGTGTGCGTCGAGGTCTCCTTCCCTCTTCGGGATGAAATCGTTTTTCACTTTTTTATTATCTCCTTCCGCTTGCCCTTATGGGTTTTTAGCGGATTTTTTTTAAGTTATTAAAATATTGTTAGTTTAAGTTTTATTTCTTTGTTACAATTCACGTGAATTTAATTTATTGCTTTAAAGCGTGTTAATTTCGCATTTTTCAGTATCCCTGTATTCCTCAGGGAAACCGTTTTACTTTCCAGGGAAATCCCTGCACTTCACAGGGAATTCCCTCTACTCCGCAGGGAACTCCCCGTAACTTCCAGGGAAACCACCGCGTAACGCAGGGAACTCCCTGTAACTTCCAGGGAAACCCCTGCAATTCATAGGGGAACCCCTGCATAACACAGGGGAACCTCTGCATAGTGCAGGGAACTCCCTCTCTAACGCGGGGAAACTCCTGCACTTCACAGGGAAATCCCTGAATCTTACCGGGGAATCCCTGAACATTTCCGGGAAATCCCTGCGTGATACGGGGAAACCCCAGAATATTTTGGGGTATGTCCTGTAAGAAAGATTGTTATCCCAGATATTATTTGTGAAATCCCTAAAAGTTACCGGGGACTTCCTGAAAGTTTTTGGGGTCTCCCTGCGAATGAAATAATAATATCTACGAAGTATAGTTAGTACCCAGTTAGATACATCTGATTCCCTGCCTTTCGCCGGAATAACACCAGCTGTCTTTTCCTGGTATTTGTCATTTACCTGAATACAAAAAGACATATTTCCCATTTGTAAGGATCTTCTGTCTATTCCGGCAGCATTATCCGGGTTTATTTGATTAATATTTTTGATATGAATGTTTAGCATCTTTGTAAAGTATATTCAGGGCTGTTAAACGCCGAATATTACTGCTTTTATATTTTTTTTAAAATTTTTAAAATTGTTTTTCATTTTGTTTTATAATTGAGTTAGATAAATTTAATAGGAGCCTTTTGATTTTAATCGCCTGCGACTGACCGGCTCATTTACGTTGTTATATTGTATTGAACATTTACTTATACAAAATTATGATATTTTAGTAGGCAATGTCAACTGGTAAAATTTCAGGTTCGTGAAAATAATTTTAAGAAATCTCTGTAAAGTGCTATAAACATTACCTGAAGACGATGTCGCAAATTTTTGAAACTTTTTTTCTTACCCGCTAAAAACACAACTATGTTCGAGTATTTTAACGATCTTTCATCAGACGAGCTGGATGAGCTGGAGGATTTTGTACATGCCCGTTTTTTCAATAAAAGAAAATCGCTGGTAAAATTATTCTATTATCTTAAAAAGCTTCATCCAAGGATAAATGAGGAAAATACAAGCAAAAAACAACTGTCAATAAATGTAGATTCTCATAAAAGGATCAACCAGCTCAAAATGAGGAAGCTGATCTCAACATTTGAAATATTATTCGAGCAATTTATAATGATGAAACAGATTGATAAGAATCCTGCCCTTAAGAATTACTTTTTACTTAGCGCTCTGAAAGAAAGAAAAATGGAAAAGAGGTTTATGCTTATTTATAACAAGATAAAAAAAGCTGAGCTGACTTCCTTTGATAAAGATATGCCGGTATATTTGAATTTATACCTCTCGGAGCTGGAGTATTTCAACTTTATTCCTCAAAACGATAGTATATTGATTGCCGAAAGCATTAAGCGTCAATCTGAATACGTCGATTATTTTCTTTCCTACATCACGCTTGAGTCTCAGCAATTAATTAATTCCTCTTTGTTTGCTTTCCCTGAAGGAATCCATATCAAGGAGAATTTCAAAAATGAGGTGATGAAATTCGTTGAGGGAAATATGGAGGTGATACAGAAGGATCATCCGAATATCTATTTATATTATATTTCGATCCGGTTATTTGAGGAACAGGACGAAAGGCTGATTGAGGAACTGCAGAATTATTATGATGTTAATAAAAAACGGTTCGTTGGAGAATTGCTATCGGCTTATTTTAAATTATATTATTCATTTTACAATAATAAGATTTCTTTCGGAAGCGGTGATATGGAAAAATACCGCGAGATTTTGTACGGACATGTCAATGATAATTTTGTAAAGAAAAATCCTGCAAAAGAGGCGCTCCAGGATGGAAATATTCCGCACTATTGTTTTATTTCAGATGTTAACCTCGGACTGACAATGCATAAGTTCAGCTGGGTAAAAAAATATATTCAAAAAAACCGGAAGTATCTTCAGAAGGAAGTTTCCAGGGATGTTTACAACCTGGCAATGGCAAAGCTGAACTTTGGTTTGAAAGACTATGAAAAAACTCTTGCTCATCTCGGAAAAGTTTCGAAAATTAATTTTCAGTACTATTTTATGGGTAAAATGCTGCAGATAAGGCTATATTATGAAAATAAAAATTTCAGAGGGTTAAAATATCTGTCGAATAATTTACTTCAGTATTCAAAAAAAAGCATTAAGCCGAAAGAACCTTACAGAATGTTTGTACATACATTTTGTAAACATATTACTTACCTGATAAGATTAAGATTTTTAAAAACCGATAATAAAAATAAAGCTGTTGACAGGGCAAGGAGGCTTATTGATAGCGAGAAGTATACTTTAAACAGCAAAGACTGGTTTTATGAAAAGGTGGAAGAGCTGAGAGAGAAATGATAATTATAAATTTTAAATTATAAATTTTAAATGATAAACTAAGAGTCTGTCATTCCCGCAATCTATTGGCGGGAATCCAATCAACTCTTATTCCAATTTTTTACATAGAAAATGAATAGTTATTATGTTTACATGCTCGCAAGCGGAAGAAACGGAACTCTTTATATTGGAGTTACAAATAATCTAAAAGAAAATTAGTCGAGCATAAAAGAAAAGAAGTAAAAGGATTTACTGAAAAATACAATATCAACAAACTTGTTTGGTATCAACAAACTTGTTTGGTATCAACAAACTTGTTTGGTATCAACAAACTTGTTTGGTATCAACAAACTGTATTGGTTCGGCGGAAAATGGAATTTTCAAATTTGAATTTAGGTAGATCATGAAGCTAAGTTTCTGATATTAATTCTGT
>JBBSDT010000063.1:0-12337 GCA_038240405.1 Ignavibacteria bacterium | reverse complement strand
GCCAATTTTCTCACGGGAATAAAACCTGGATAGTCCTTCCGGAGCTATAATTAAAGTATTTTTATCAATAAAAAAATTAAATTCCTTTATGAAATTTTGAGCGAGCTGCGAATAGCCGTGAATTACAAACCAAAGCTTTTTAATAATTTTTGTCTCCGGAATGTTAGAATAATACCTTGCAGTTTTCTCAACTTTAATAAAATGTTCTTCAAATGGCATCATATGTTCGTAAATATTTATTTGATAAAAATCTGATCTTGGAATATTTTTCTCCCCCTGCAAGAGAAATAAATTTAAAAGTTAATCTTCTTCCGCGCGATAGAATGCCCTCATGAGAGTATGATTTAATACTGGCTTTGGGAGACTTGGAGTTTTTCCGGCGAATAAGCAATCTCAATAATCTCAATAATCTCAATAATCTCAATAATCTCAATTAAGTAAATATTTCTAATTTGTAACTTCCCTCTTTCCTGAATAAGTTAAAGAATCCGGATATGATAATTAATTAATAATTAACCGGAGCATTCTCAATAAAGTATATAAAAAAATTTTATATGAATTTAAATATAAATTTAGAGCCCGGGAAAGGGTTAATTAATGACAATCCGGAAGCCGGCAGAGAGCTCAGAAAGCATATTCCACGTAACAGTCATGCTCAATATAAAATAAACCCAAAAAGAAAAAACCCTGTTGAGATTTTAGAAGAGCAGGCAAAAACACGTACACCTTCTTTAATGTCAATAAAATATAGCCGTATGTTAGCCTCGCCGTTTGCATTCTTGCGCGGTACAGCGGCAATAATGGCACAGGATCTTTCTGTGACTCCTGTTACGGGTATCAATGTACAGACGTGTGGTGATATGCACATATCAAATTTCGGCATATTTGCTTCTGCGGAAAAAAATCTTATATTTGGGATAAATGATTTTGATGAAACATATCCTGCAGCGTGGGAATGGGACCTGAAGAGATTGATTACAAGTATTATTATAGCCGGACGGTATTTGAAATTAGATAAAACCAGCTGCAACGAATCAGTACATTCGACAATTAAATCGTATAAAAAAAACATAAGAAAATATTCGGAACTTGGTTACCTTAACGTCTGGTATTCAACCCTTAGTGAAAGTAATATATTGAATTCAGTTTCCAAAAAAATGAAGAAGGAAGCTAAAAAATTATTTGATAAAGCTCAGAAGGGAAATAATTTGCAGGTATTGGATAAGCTGTCTGACATAATAGATAAGCACGGCAAATTCCGTGAAGACATTCCATTAATAACCAGAGAAAAGCAAAATGCTCAGGGCAAACCTGCTGAGGAGATATTTCAGGAATTTCTAAATGTTTACAAGAATTCTCTTCAATATGACAGGCAATATTTGCTGAGTAAATATAAAATAATGGATATTGCCAGGAAAGTGGTGGGAATCGGGAGCGTAGGATTAAAATGCTGGATCATTTATTTATGCGGTAAGGATAACTCTGATCCTCTTTTCTTACAGGTAAAGGAAGCTCAGCATTCAGTGTTAGAACAGTATTTTACAAAGTCTGAATTCAAAAATCAGGGACAAAGAATTGTAGCCGGTCAAAGACTTATACAGGGGGCGCCGGACATCTTTTTAGGATGGGGAGAATCAGAAGGTGTGGATTATTATGTCCGCCAGATGAGGGATATAAAAGAAAGTTTCAGATTTGATCCCGGCAAAGAAAGTGAGGGATCGTTTGCTGAATACTGCGATTTATGCGCTACCGCCCTATCTCTGGCACACGCCCAGTCCGGAAACGCTGCACAGATTTCGGGATATATGGGAAAATCGGATGAGCTTGATCATGCTTTTGCTAAATGGTCAAATGCTTATGCAGATCAGGTAGAGAAAGACTATGAATTTTTTGTTGCTGCCGCAGGAAGAAATGAAATTCCGACTCTCAAACAAAAAACACATAATAAATAAATTTAAACATATCATACCTTGGGATTATTAATCTTTCATAATTTCTTTCTATAACAATATCATCTCTTCTGGATTAATTATTCTAAAATAATGTCATCTCTACAATAATGTCATCCCTTGTATGTTAGAAGTGTTTAAAATTTTTCTTGACATTTTAAAACAAATTTATTTCTTACGGAAGAGAAGATCATCCCTTGGGTTAGGAACCCGTCCCGTAGTTTTTTCCTTCCGTTCAGGTTAAAATCGGGGATTAACTTGGCTCAAGAAGCCCATTTGACAAGACTGATATTGCCTGAGATTTTATATTTTTGTTAATCTTAATTTTATTTTTTATGGAAAAGAATTTTTACTTAGGAATTGATGTCAGTAAAGGATATGCAGCCTTCATTATTTTCGATGAGAGTAAAAATATTGTTGAAGATAATTTTCAACTCGATGATACCTTTGAAGAACACAATCAACTTTTCAAAATCCTTAGTAGCTTCTTTGCCAATCATTCCGATTCACATTTGTTTGCTGCTGTTGAATCAACCGGCGGATATGAGAACAATTGGTTTAATTGTCTTCACAAACACCAATGTGATTTTAGTATTTCAGTTGCGCGTTTGAATCCGTTCGGGGTCAATTATAACAGCAAAGCAACTCTTGAAAGAATCATAACTGATAAGCAGAGTGCTAAAACATTGCCGGATATTTGATCAGTCATCCTGAAAAAGTAATCTATCAAAAAGAAGAGAAGGTGTAAGATTATGGGCTCTCAAACTGCTGAAACAATATCCGACTGCAAAACATCTTGCAAGGGCTAATATATCAACTTCTCTTTTTCCCATAAAATTTCGTCCCCTACGGGACTAAAAACTTTATACACATTTTTGTTACCAATATAACATCCGGTGATGTTTATAAGGATGGATTCATTGATTTGAATGATATCATATTTATCACTGGTCATGCTAACTCTTTTGCATCAGGTTCTATAAGGTCAGATTTAAATGGTGATTCTTTTGTAGATTTATCAGATGTAATCATTGCGTATAAAAATTCTAAAAACTTTGTGTATAAAAAGGCCATAATATAAATTGGTTATATGCTAAATGTTTTTCGGACCTATACACAAACAATTGCAAGTATTTCTTACTTAATAAAAACTTATAGAAAAATTATCATCTGGAAAGCTAAGGATAACACATTAATAAATTATGCCCCTTACTTCAGTAATAGCATCCGCTTCGTTCCAATAATATCCCCTCGGCTTCCAAATTATAAAAATATACTCCGCTTGATAAATTGCTTCCATTGAAATTCAAAATACAAGATTTTCATTATGTGTCTCCTTTTTTAAAAAGAATTTATTTTTCCTCGATAAAATACACTCTAAATGATATTGATTTAATAGTTTTGATTCACTCTGAGTCCTTCGAAAAGAACCTTCCTTATTGTGCCCTGTCGTATGCATAAGCTATTACTACCAATAGAAAAGCAACAGCTGATGAAAATGTACGAATAGCATTCAGATTATTCCATCGTTCCTGAAATATGGTTCGTTGTACTGTTAGTGCTTCCTGAGATGCTGAATGTAAATTAAACTTGTCAAGCAATTCGTTTAATGGAATATTACCAAAAATAGTAACTCCAAATACGCCGATTAGATAAACTATAGCAGCAATTAGTAAAAACAAGAATGGTTTCGAGTTAATCTTAGAGTAATGAAAATAAGTAGTAAGCGGTAACAATATTATTGCACCAAAAAAAACAGAAAAGAAAACCGGATTTTGAATGGCTCTGTTGATAGACTGCATTGCTCCAATGTATTCTGCATCCGAAAGATTACCCAGACCCGGATTTACAGAATAGGAAAAAGCAAAAAAAAGTCCCGCCATTAAACCGGTTGTTAGTGCAGTCAGAGCGAAAAAAATGTTCTGTGTTGTCATCATTATTTCACGAAGTTTAAATCTTAATTCAGATATTTAATACTCCAATCCTTTTAAGTCATAAATTCAATACTCCCTTCAAAAGCTTCACAGCTGGCTAAATTACTCGCGTTGAAATTCAAAGTATAATATCCGGCTGTCTGCCGGTAATACTGTCCAACAGTATACTTTCAGGACACTCCTGCTACTATATAGCTGCGCTTGCTGCAGAATTAATTGTTGGATAATTCCCCCGGCTGCCAACAGGATAAGTTCCATTGAGTTGGGAGAATGAATTTGAACTCTCTAGAATAAGGCTAGGAGAGACAGGTCTTAATTTTAATGTCGCAAGTCTTCCCGATTATGATTCCGACTATAATTTCAAATTAGATTGCCTTTTTAGACTCATTTAATTTCGTCCCTACTGGACTAAAAATTAACTGAACATTCTCAAAAGATTGCGAGGATGACAAAAGAGCATCCTGGTTCAAATTCACTTTATAAAATAAATCAGCATTTTATAAATAAGCTTTGCCGTAAGGAAGTCAGGGAAGGGAAAATCTTTTCGGGGAGAAAGCTCAACGACATCAAATCCTGTAACTCTTTTTTTTTCACCCAGCATCTTTAAGAGCTTCATCGTTTCATGCCAGTAAAATCCATCCGGTTCGGGCGTTCCTGTGGAAGGCATGACCGAAGGATCAAAGTAATCAACGTCAAAAGTTATATAAACATTTTCCTTAAGTGTATCTATAACTCTGGACTGCCAGTCATTACCGTATTTTCCGTCTCTTATTTCAAATGCATAAAATGTATGTATTTTTTTTGCTTTGATAAAATCATATTCTTCCCTGCACTGTGCTCTTATCCCGACTTGAGTAATGGAAGTTGTGAATTCTGAAACTCTTGCTGCAAACGAAGCATGAGAAAATTTTGTACCTTCATACTCTTCACGCAGATCCGAATGCGCATCGAAATGAAGTATAGAAAGATTTTTATATGAATCAAAGTGTGCTTTAATAGGAGCTGTAGATATTGAATGTTCTCCCCCAAGTGTAACAACAAATTTCCCGTCATCAATCAATCTCTTTACATTTTTATAAATGGAGTCATGTGCTTTTTTCTCTTTTAAATTTTTGAAATCAATAGAATGTAGCGTGCAGATTCCTTTTCCTTTTTCAAAACAAAGTTCCCTGTTCATCTCTTCATCAAAGAATTCAACGTAATGTGAGGCGTTTATTATTGCTTTTGGACCTTTTGAAGTGCCTTTGCCGTAAGAAGTGGTTTGCTCGTAAGGGACCGGCAAAATTACAACCAATGAATCCTTGTAATTTGAATACTCTTCTTCGATTGCGAGAAAATTATCCCTGATTGAATAATACTTTATTTTATTTTTCAATTTTTTAGAAGATCAATTAAATTTGTATTCTTCAATATCGAACAGCTCCTTGAGCTTATCTATTATTTCTTTTTCTTTTGGAGAAGCTGTATTATCTTTTGATTTTGGTTCGGACATGATTTCAGGGGAATTGCTTACAGGTGTAACGTTTTTACTTATCGAATCCTTTGTGGCATTGTATGTTTTCTTTTCTTCAGAAAGTTGCTGCTCCGTACTTATACTGCCATTCTGAGTATTGGATGTCGCAGCTGAAGGGGTTATCAGGGGTTGTTTACTCTTTTCATTCTTACCAGACTTATTGATATCATTAATAATCTCATTATCCGGATAATCAAAAAGGTCAGGAGTCAGAAATTGGGATTTTTTTTTTAGCGCTTCAATCTCCGAGAGTATTTCAGACAAATCAACAACTTCAGTATTAACCCTGCAAAGCTCAGCCAGCATTGCTTCCATAAGAATTTTCTGGCTTATTGAAAATTTGAAGCGGCTTTCAGCTTCAAATAAAACTTTCAGAAGTCTTGATACCTGATCGGTTGAAAATCTTTTAGATTCTATGACATATTTTTCCTTTACGACGTCGGATTCATCAATAAGATCTGAGTTGCCAGTCGTTTTCATAATCAAAATGTCCCTTAAGTGTTCCGTAAGCCCGCTGTAAAAAGTCTGCATATCGAACCCCTGTTCATTTAATTCATTAAAATAAGAGAGAATTTCTTTTATATTTCCCTCGCTAATATACTTTGAAATATTAAAGTATATTTCTTTATCGGGAATATTAAGAAAATTCTTAAGTTCATCGTAGGTTATTTTTCCTCCGCAAAATGAAACCGCCATATCAAAAATTCCCTGTGCGTCGCGGAGCGCTCCGTCACCCAGCTTTGAGATAAGAAAAATGGACTCCTCATCGATCTTTATTTTTTCTTCCGTTGCAATTTGCCTGATACTATCCGAAATTTCTTTTATTTTAATTCTTTGCAGCGGAAATCTCTGACACCTGCTAACTATTGTTGCAGGAATTTTTTCCGGATTTGTGGTTGCCAGTATAAAGATTAGATACTCAGGAGGCTCCTCAAGAATTTTGAGTAATGCATTAAAAGCCTGCGTGGTAAGCATGTGAACTTCATCAACTATAAAGAATTTATATTTCCCTTTAATAGGAAAAAACTTTGCAGCATCCTGGATTGCACGCACGTCATCAATTCCCCTGTTCGAAGCAGCATCCAGCTCGAAAACATCAGGATGATTTCCGTTTGTGATTTCTATACATGAATCGCATTTATTGCATGGCTCACCGTCTTTCGAATTCGGGCAGTTTAAGGCTTTTGCAAATATCCGCGCTATAGTAGTTTTTCCGACTCCTCTCGGTCCGCTCAACAAATATGAATGAGCAATTTTTTTGGATAAAATAGCATTCTTCAATGTTTGTGTTACGAATTCCTGAGATGTAACTTCGGAAAATTTTTGCGGCCGGTATTTGCGAGCGGATACTTTATAAGATGACAAAATTTCTACTTAAAATAATTAATTGACAGTCTGAATCTTTATCTTAATTAACAATACAAAGCTCAAACGATTGAGCTATTTTACAAAAACCACTTTCTTATCTCTGAAAACATATTTTATTCCTTCTTCTACAGTCTCAACCGGAATTATCTTCAGTTTATCCAATATCTCTCTTTGTATTTCAGCTAAGTCCTTCTCGTTATCTTTTGGAATCAACACGGTTTTGATTCCACTTCTGACCGCCGCAAGGAGCTTTTCATTTAATCCTCCTATGGGCAGAATATTTCCTCTTAAAGTTATTTCACCAGTCATTGCTACATCTGTTCTTACCGGATTTTTGGTGATTGCCGATAGCATTGCCATAATCATAGTAATACCAGCCGAAGGACCGTCTTTAGGAATTGCTCCTTCCGGCAAATGTATATGAATTTCTTTTTCTTTGAAAAAAGATTCCGGGATTTTAAATTGCCGCGCATTGGACTTTATATATGAAAAGCCTGCCTGAGCAGATTCTTTCATAATATCGCCAAGCTTTCCGGTTAAGATAAATTTATTCGCTCCCTTCATTATAGTAACATCCACATTCAATATATCACCGCCCATTGATGTCCATGCGAGACCGATTACCGAACCAATTTTATCTTTTATTTTATTATCAGCTAATTTTTGTTTGTATTTTTGAACTCCGAGATATTTTTCTACAAGATCATCTGTTATTACAAATTTCTGTTTGCTTTTATTATTACTTTCAACCAGCTCCCTTGTAACTTTTCGAATTACCGAAGATATTTCCCTTTCGAGATTTCTTACTCCCGCTTCCCTGGTATAATCATGGATGATCTTCATAATTATTTCATCCTTAAATTCGATCATTTCTGGTGATAAACCGTGCTCGCATATTTCTTTTGGAATGATATGCCGTCTGGCTATCTGCACTTTTTCAAAATCAAGATAGCTTCTCATTTCAATAATTTCCATTCTGTCAAGCAGCGGCAGAGGAATGTTGTAATAAACATTTGCAGTTGTAATAAACAGAACATTTGACAGATCATAGTCAACGTCAAGATAATGGTCATTAAACGTTGCATTTTGTTCAGGATCCAGTACTTCAAGCATAGCGCTTGAAGGATCACCTCTGAAATCATTGCTCATCTTATCAATTTCGTCAATCAATACCACAGGGTTAACACTTGCTGCTTTTTTCATAGCTTGTATAATTTTGCCGGGCATCGAGCCAATGTAAGTTCTCCTGTGTCCGCGGATTTCTGCTTCATCTCTCACTCCGCCGACGGATATTCTCACAAAATTCCTGTTAAGCGCTCGTGCTATGGATTTCCCAAGCGAAGTTTTCCCCACACCCGGCGGACCTACAAAGCAAAGTATTTGTCCTTTTGGTGACTTCCGGATATTTTTATCGTTAAGCAATTTCAACACAGCCATAAGCTCAAGTATCCGGTCTTTTGCTTTATTTAATCCGTAATGGTCTTCATCAAGGATCTTTTTAGCATTTGAAAGATCATAATTGTCTTCCGTGAATTTGTTCCAGGGAACACTTACAATCCATTCTAGGTAATTTCTTATCACCGAATAATCAGGAGACATCGAAGGTGTTTTTTTCAGCTTGTTAAATTCCTCCATTGCCTTATTCATCGCTGACTCGATCATTCCGCTTTTGTCAATCTGCTCCTTCAGCTTAATAAGTTCAGGATCTGTTTCAGTGCCTTCCCCGAGCTCTTCCTGTAAAATCCTTATCTGTTCCTGTACGATGTACCTCCGCTGGTTTTTCTGCATCGTCTGGTAAATTTTTGCATCTATTTCCTTCTCTACTGTTAAAACTTCCATCTCCGAACCAAGTATAAATAATATTTCATAAAACTGCTTATGCAGATCGCCAATTTCCAATATCCTTTGTTTCTTATGTGCATCAGCATTTATAGTTGAAGCAATATAAAATAATTTTCTATCCGGCTCCCTGATGTTTTCATAAGCAACGAGAGTTTCCTGAGGAATTGACCTGTTAGTCTGCACATATTCTGTGAATAGTTTGGTTGCCTGGCGAATCAACGCTTCCAGCTCAGTATCTTTTTTGAAAGGCAGATTTTTTATCTGAATGTCTGCCGAAATGTAGTTCTCACTGTGGAATTTTTCTATATGTGCTGTTACAAGTCCGTCTACCAGCACTTTGATAAGTCCATTGGGCAGCCGTAAAACCTGTATAATTTTCGCAACAGTCCCGGTCTTATAAAGATTTTCAAAGGTTGGCTCTTCAATTTTTTCATCGAGCTGTGTGATCAGAAGAATAAATTTATCTTTTTCGATGGATTTGTTTATTGCGGCAATGGTGGATTCCCGGCCTGCAAGAATAGGAAACATCATATATGGGAATACTACAATATCTTTTAACGGAAGAACAGGCAGACTGGAAGGTATGGAGGAATTTAAATCCGGAATGTTTGACTTATTATCAAAAATAACTTCACTTGCCGCTTCATCCGTATCTGAATTGTTTTGATTAATTTTCGTTTTTTCTTCTTTATTTTTTGCCATTTAAAATAATTTCTTTTATGTAAATGAATATAAATTTATGACATTATATTTTCAATCCTAAACTTATAGAGTTGAAATGAAAGACTTGAAAGACTTCATACTGATAACGCAATGTATACTAACGCCATCCTACTTCTCGTTGTCATTCCCGCTTGCGCGGGAATGACAAAAACAGAGGGAATGATAAAGAGCACAGGCAATGAAAAATCAAAGAGAATCGAACTTTCAAACTTTTAATTGGCTATGAAACTTTCTATGGAACCTATTTCCCGCCTTTTTATTGAACTATTTTACAAAATTGGAGTTATCTATTTAAGTATTGGGTAGAGAGTATTAAAAAATTTTCCGTAATTCACGTTACATAATACCCAATACTCAATACACAATACTCAATACTCAATACACAATACTCAATACTCAATACTCAATACTCATTACTCTCTTGATTAAGCTTTTTATTCAAAATATTTTTAGAAAACTGTTATGACCTTAAAAGCAATCCGACTACTTTTCATATTGCTATGCTTTTCAATTATATCCGCATTTTATAGTGGTTGTAATTATATAACGCACAGGACAATATCTAAGGACTATGCTTTTGATTCAACAAAAAGTGATCAGGACCCTAACTATAATGTTTCCCTTGATTTTAACTATCAGGATTTTACTTCCTATCTTTATTTAGGAAACAGGGTCGAAAATTTTACTGCATATTTTAATACCTTTTTCAAATCGCAGGAAGATTTTAACGATGCTTATGATGAATACAGAGCATCCCTGTTTTCTTATTATAATCGCCGGCTTGATTCCCTTGGCATAACTCATGACGTTCCATCCTCAGTAAAAGATAAATTAACCAGTGCAATAGAGAGAAGCTCCAAAATTATACAATTTCATAAAAATAGTAAATTTATTGATGATGCTGTTTTGATTATAGGTAAATCTTATTTCTATCTCAATGAATACTATAAAGCCGAACGGACTTTCAATGAGTTCCTATCAAAATTTTCAAGCAGTGTACTTGCTGACGAGGCAATTTTATATCTCGGCAGGACCAAAGTAAAACTTGATAAGATTGATGAAGGTCTGACTATTTTTAAAACTTTAGTAAGCACTTCCCCGGATAACGAGATTCAGTCTCAGGCTTCCCGGGAACTTGGGATACTTGCTTATAATAGCAATAATCAGGATGATGCAGTAAAATATTTCAAAGCTTCAATAGATTTTTCAAAAGATAAAGAAAGAAAAGCCGAAGGACAATTTATCCTGGCAAAGATCTTATCCGGTTACAAACCAACTCTTGCTGCAGATGAATATAAAAAAGTTTTGGATTACTCCTCAGACTATGACCTCACTTTCTTCGCACGTTTAAACTATGCAAAAGGTCTCATAAAAAATAAAGATTTCAAAAAAGCAACGGACGAGCTTACAAGTCTGCGAAAAAAATACCGGGATGAATCCGGTTTCACACAGCTTGTAGACCTGGAAATAGCCAACAATTTATATGGTCAAAAAAACTATAAAGATGCTAAAGAAAAATATTACGAAGTAATTGTGAAGTATCCTAATTCAATTTCATCCTCAGATGCATATTTTCATCTTGCTAGACATGAGGAAGAAATTAATAAAGATTATTTAAATGCTTTCATTAATTATAAGAAAGCTACTGAAGAGAGCAATTCTTCCGATTATTTCAAGGAAAGTTCTTTGAAATCCGTAACATTCGAAAAATACTTTGGCTTGCTGGGTGATGTCAGTGATTCTGCAAAATTAAATATTCCAACTGCAAATGCCGATGTCGAAAAGTTTCGTAAAAAATACAATGAGGATAAAGGAATCGAACAGCAAAAGGAATTGGACCGAAATGGTAATACACAAACTGGAACTGAAAATCCTCCTAAGGGAGATGATGGAAAGCAAAAAGGTAAGGGCAACGGAAAGAGTTCTACAGTAGGTTTTAAAAACAAAGTTTACAAAGTGCTTCCGGATACTTTAAAGGAGGATAAAAAAAATAATCCCCCCATAGATCCTGGCAACCAAACACGACACCCCCGCAATCCTCTCCGGAATACTGAGAAAAAACAGGACAGCACTAAAGACAAGCATAAAGATACTCTTGAGGTAAAGGTAAATGATTCTTTAAAGGTTCAGACAGACTCAATAAATGCAAAGACTAAATCTGAGAAAATATTTAATGCTTATTACGAACTGGCCGAATTGTTTATGTACAACCTTGATCAAAAAGATTCTGCGGAATTTTACCTGAAAAGATTACTGGAAAAATATCCTGATTCAGAACGGCAGGCAAAATTATTATATACACTTGGTAACTTTTATAAAAATGGAAATAAAACAAGCGATGCGGAACAGACATTCCGTAAAATTATCTCGAACTATCCTAATTCCGTCTATGCTTTTGAATCCAAAAAAATACTCGGCATAAAGTCCAGTGAAGTTGATATTACACTCAATCCCGTCGATGCAATTATCAAAGAAGCATTGGCTTTTTTTAACGACAAGAAGTATCCGGAAGCTGTCATGAAATTAAAAGAAATCGAATCTGAATATCCGGATGATTCTCTTCTGGGAAAATCATTCTATACCATTGGCTGGATATATGAGAATAAAATTATTAATAAAGACAGCTCTTTGTATTATTATAAAAAACTCAAAGAAAAATTTCCTCATTCCGAATATTCTCAAAAAGTCACACCGATGCTTGACTACCTTGCGTCACTTGAAATCAAAAATAGCACCGATTCTACTAATGAAAATTTTGTTCGAAATGACTCCTCAAAAGTTAATAGCTCTCCGATTGATTCAACTAAAGTAAAGAATTCAGATATTCCTCCGGTCTCAGATCAGAAAGAACATGAAGCTAAAATAGGAAAAGACAGCCTGGATGAAAAGAAGGTGGACACAACCAATGTGAGTGATCAAAACAAGCTTTCACAGGAGGAAATTAATAAGCTCTTAAAAGAACCTGACCCCGGTAAAAAATAACTTTACAGCAAATCTATCTATCCTTT
>JBBSDT010000062.1:0-12370 GCA_038240405.1 Ignavibacteria bacterium | reverse complement strand
GAAGCGGGGTGAAGTGAAGGATCCAATCAACTTGCTGAATGGATCTTTGCTACGACTCAGGAGGACAAAGTGGAGTTATGATAACAAGACTAGAGATTGCTTCGTCGCCCGAAGAACACGAACTCCTCGCAAAAACAGTTTGATACTTGTTCGTCGTTTTCGCTGAGTCTCCCGCAAATTCTAATTTTATTTTACTACAAGATCGTGAGCGGGGACTCAGCGAGCTGAATAAGCTTAATGCATTGAATCTGCGCTTTGAAAAAGAATGAAAATTTCTATTCTATTCTTATATCGAAATATTCTTTAAGCTTGTTTTGAAAATCAGCTTCATCGGCAATATCCAGCGAACTTTTATTTCCACCTTCGGTAATTATAAGTTTTGTATTTGTTAAAGTAACTCTTCCCTTATCCGTCGCTATCGATCAGAGTTTATTCTTCGTAAAATGAGATCATTGTTTCTATTCTATTCTATTCTTATATCGAAATATTCTTTAAGCTTGTTTTGAAAATCAGCTTCATCGGCAATATCCAGCGAACTTTTATTTCCGCCTTCGGTTATTATAAGTTTTGTATTACTTAAAGTGACTCTGCCATTATCTGTTGCCATCGAACAGATTTTATTCTTTGTAAAATGAGAATCCGGAGAAGTCTGATGGTATTTGTTCATTTCCTCAAATTTATTCACGTCCCTTTGCTTCAGGCTAAAAAGATATTCATCTGTAAATTCAATACCGTCCTCTGATTTCATCAATCTAAAATAATCATTCTCATGCTTCAAAATCTTATACCATTTGTTTGAAATTCTTTGTATGGTTTCCGGTTCGATTTTTAAAGGTTCAGAAAAGCTGTCTCCGAATCCGACATCTGCTAAATATAGGTCCCCTAAGTCAACAACTATTGCCATATGGTCAAATTCTTTACCCCAGGCTTCTATTCCACTATTGACACGGGCTGAAATGAGAGAGACCTTAAATCCTAATTCAGTCAAAAGTGCAAAAAATAAACCGTTAAGTTCGTAACAATAACCACCTTTCCGGTTTGTTATTATCTTATTTTTCAAACTTACGGGATCAAGAACTATCGGTTTACCGTAATGGATATCAAGGTTTTCAAACGGAATATTATGCATGTGTAAAGAATGCAGTTTTTTTAAAGTCGACAAATCAGGATTAACATTTCCCTCAAAGCGAATCCTTTTCAGGTAATCAGCAACTTCCATATTAATTATTTTTTGAATTGATTCACTTTTAATAAAGTGGATTAAAATAGTAAAAATCGTCAAATAATAGTATTCTTTAAACCCGCTCCTGATAAGGCTTTACGCAAGTGAGGTGTAGCTTGGAAAAAAGAGAAAATTTCCTTTGACAATTAGAATTAAAGTTCATATTTTTGAACTATGATTAAACTGATTACTATGATTTACAATGATTAAAATCGCACCAAACCTCCTCTCCTTTTTTTGTATAGGGCGGGGCGAGGATTCAGAATCAAGAAAGAATCAACAGTTCAAAATAGTATTCATTTAATCATTTTAATCATAATTCAGGACTTCCGCAAAGAAAAGTTGACTCAGTACAAAGAAATCAGAATTGCCTGAAAAGGAACTAAACTCCGGAATAATCAATCCGTGCTGATGAAAAAAGAAAGTAAAATTCTAAAAGAAGTCTCAGGACACGAAAAAGAAGCAACGGGAATGTGAAATAAAGCAACGAAACAACAGAGTAAAGAAACAAAACATAGGAGAAATCATTCGGAGCAAGACCACTTAGCGAATTTACACAAGAGAAAAGTAACGAAACGGGAGAGAAAAGGCCCGGAGAAGAGGAGAAAAGTATTTTTTCACAAGAGAAATCTCTTGGGAATCCATCGCGAAGTCTCCTTTCTGAACCACGAAAAAGAATTTAATCGAAGCGAAGAGACCAAACAGAAGTGCGAACACTTCAAACATAAAAGCGAAGAGACCAAACGGAAGTGCGAAATGACTAAAATCAATCGCGAACTGCGGAAACACAATAGCGTACTCCCCAAACACAATCCAGAAATATTGAAATATGCCAAAAATTTTCAGAAATAGACATTTCCAATCCAATTTGTGATGGAATGACCTTCCAATCACCCTAAAAACAGATCTTTCCCAAATGGCATTCTGGTAAGTCTAACAAGAATGTCCTTCTTACCCAATACCCAATACTCAATACTTTATTCAGAATAGGGTTGAATCTTTTTCAAGAATTCAGTATCTTATTTGATACCAAGTTTTTAGTTTAATTTTAAGTTTTCTTAGACCAATACCGTTCTTTAAAATAAGCAATCAACACTAAGATTAAGTTTGATTTTGCACAGTTACAAAGTGCCTATGAGTGTCTTAAAAGTAACGTTTTGAGGCGTATTCGATAACATAAATAGGAGATGTAACATTGAAAAAAAATAAAATTATTGCGGGTATTTTATTCGCATTAGTTTTAACAAACTTAATCAGTTGGAAGCATGATTCTGATTTATTTGCTAAAATCCGAGATGTTGACCCTGATTTTGTTCAGGAAGGTGTGGCTTCGTGGTACGGCCCAGGATTTCAAGGTCGAAAAACCGCTAATGGTGAACGGTTTAACACTTATGAAATGACGGCAGCTCACAAAACCTTACCTTTCAACACATTAGTTAAAGTAACTAATTTAGATAACGGCAGCTCTATAGTTGTGAGAATCAACGATAGGGGACCATTTGTCAGAGGTAGAATAATTGACCTCTCCAATGCCGCTAAAAACGAGCTTCAAATGGGAGGAACTGCTTCGGTACGGCTTGAAATTGTCAATCCGGTTGAAGAGCAGGAAAATGAGGTTGAAGTTAACCTTTCTCCCGTAAGTCTGTTTGAAGAAGAATTTCCCGCAACATCTAAAATATTTGTTGAATGGAAAGATACTGCAAATCTGGGTAGTATTTCGGACGAAGAAATAAATCAAATCTTTAATAACCCGAATGTCAGAATCAAGGTTTTGACTCCGGACGTTGAAGATGTGAATTCAAAAATGTATGAAGAAATTTCTACAGCCACCGGCTTTAATTATTTTGATATAACCCAAAAAGTAAAATTTATTTCAGGGTATACGATTGAAGTTGGAAGTTTTGCTGAAAAATCTAAAGCTTCTGATCTGATTAAGCAACTTGAGTCAAAAAATTTCAATAATATCTTTCTTGAAGAAATTATAAACGGTAAATCTTCTGAATTTGAGGTTTATACCGGGAATTACAAGGCTCTGAATGAAACGAAAGATGATCTGGTAAAATTGATAGATATGGATTACAAGCAAAAAGTAAAAATTGTTAAGATAGGAACATAACCAGTAAATTTAAGCCGTCCCGTAATTCCGGGACGGCTTTTTTTATCTGTAGTTTGTAAACTGAAAAGCAAATTCCAATTCGGATTCCCGAATCAGCTTCATTACCGCCTGTAAGTCATCCTTATCCTTTCCCGAAATCCTGACTTGCTCATCCTGTATCGTTGCCTGAACTTTTATCTTGCTGTCTTTAATCATCTTTACAATTTTTTTCGCATCCTCTTTTTCTATTCCATTTTGAAGATTTATATCCTGTCGAACCGTACCGCCCGATGCCGGCTCAATGTTTCCATACTTCATCGCTTTTATTGATATTCCTCTCTTAATCATTTTATTTTGCAAAATGTCTATTACAGATTTCAGCTTAAACTCATTGTCGGAAGCTATAGTTATTAAATTGTCTTTTTTGTTGAAATTTATCTCACTTTTGCTTCCTTTAAAATCATACCGCTGTATAATTTCTTTCAAAGACTGATTAATCGCATTATCTACTTCCTGAAAATCTACTTCTGATACAATATCAAAAGAAAAATTATTAGCCATTCCTTAATATTAAATTTGTGAATTTCTACAAGATAACTAATTTGAAAATTATTATGAATTTATAAATGTACTGAATAATGCGTAATAGCGAATTCTGTCATTCTGGCAATTTTGCGCGCCTCGCCGAGAGGCGAGCCGAAATTAAATCAGCAAAGCAAGATCTTACGCAGTTAATAGTTTGCGAAGTATTAATCCTGAAATCCTTTAATCCTGTGAATCCGGGTTCAGACATTCACGTTCTCGCTGAGTCTTCTCACTTTTTACTTTGAATCTTAAAGTATATGAAATGAGAGACTCAGCGAAAAGCCATGAGTTATACATTTTCACAGAGCCAATTTAATCTTTCATCCCGCAGGGATACGATATTGGTAGGGAAGAATAAGCCAATAGTCTAAATCCCGTCAGGGATGAAATATTCTTTGGTTACTATTTACTATTGACATTTATTTCGTCCCTACCGGACTAAAACCTAATTAAGACTTTGCTACCAATATTAAGTCCTACGGGACTTTTACCCTCTCTAATGTTCGTATTCCAAAAAGTTTGCAGAAGCAGATACACACTTTTTGGTCACCAACATTAATAACAATATTATATATGTTGTCTGACCAACCCTTTTACAAGTTTCTAAAAAATGCAGAACAACTGAAACTGCGAATACGTTTGATTTACAATCAGAATTTAGTATTTTATTATTAATATAAAGGTGTTATCGATGCGAAAAATAACAATTGTATTATCATTATTATTCTTATTTACAGGTTGCAATTTATTTGCTGCAGCCCAGATACTATTCATAAAAGATGATAATACAACAACGAATAGCTTAATTTATAACGATATACTTGAATTGGGATATAGTGTCGATGTAGTTGCAGCAGACCTGCTCACAATCGAATCTTTAAATCAACATAGTATGGCAATTTTGTCAACCGGAAGTAACTTGTATGCCTGCGGAAGCAGTAATATGCGACTTGGACTTGAAAGATATATGATTGAATTTAATGGTAATGTGATCATCGAAGGTGGCCAGAACGGGTATATTGCAGCTGTACTGCCTTTCTACTTTGGATTCAGAAATAAAGTGATGAAGATCGACGGCTGGACAGCCGATATCGGGGGAGATTTAATGTTATCTGACAATGCACTTTCTTCAGGAATCGCAAATAATCCTAATCAATTGGCGCTTACAATTCCAATCATTTATTCCCAGATAGGCGACCAGGACGTTTGCTCTAACAACAAATTCACGCAAATTTTATACAAAACTTCTTTATATCCGGATAAGGTAGGTGTCCTGGTAGCTCCGAATCTAAACAACATTAAACTGATAAATTATTTTTTTAATTACGCAGCCATTGGAAATCATACATTTGCCAGAAATTTATTAGAGAATTCAATTTATAATTTGATTGGAAAACCCGTCTCAGTAAATAATTCAGGATTTAATGTCCCTGATCAGTTTAAGCTCTATCAGAATTACCCGGATCCGTTCAATCCTGTGACCAAAATAAGTTATGATTTACCTTCCGGCAATTTCGTCAGTATTAAAATTTTTAATGCTTTAGGAGAAGAGGTTTCGGAATTGGTGAACAAAAATCAAAAAGCGGGTTCGTATTCAATTGAATGGAGTGGTAGTAATTATTCCACCGGAATTTATTTTTATATTATACTTGTTAATGGTAGTATTAAAGACACTAAGAAAATGATTCTCCTGAAATAAGGACATTTCAGAAGTTAAATTTAACCGGAAGATTATACTTAAAACTATCCTGCGACCCTAATTATCACGGTTCGCAATAGCGGCTATAAATTGATTCTAATTCTTCCGAAGCGCTTTCTATATCATCGGAAGAAATTACTCCAACAGGTTTTTTGTTCTTGTCCTTATATTTTTTGTCGTAATATTCTTTTATCATAACTTCGGTAAATTCTGAAACCTTACCGGCATCAAGAAATGAAATGAGGTCAGAATAGGTTTTACTGCTCATCTGTTGTTTAAAAAACTTTTCTTTCTTTACAAATATATCTTTCATAAGGTTGACACCTTCCATATTATCTCCGAAATAATCCCTGACAATTCTTAAAACCCTGTTTTCTAAGCTTGAAGTGATTGCGACGGCTGGTGCAGTTTTCATTTTATCAAACAAGCTCTTCGGAATTTCAAAGTCCCCGACTTTCCTGCTTTCGCTTTCAATCAAATATGTGACTCTATTATCTGAAATTTTTTCTTCACCCGGAATCGCAGTCGGATTAAAGTAAATTTGTGAGAATAAATTATTTTCAAATGCTGATTGATTGCTGATTCTTGGAAGGTTCCTGATTTGATATGGGATATATCCTAATAAACTGGAATAGTGCCTAGCCGCTTCTTCGAGATCTATGACAGGTATTTCATTTGAAACATTTCTGAGCAATTCAGACTTGCCGCAGCCGGTAAGTCCTGAAAGTTCTAATAAATTGAGAGGAAGGTCTGTCTGTGAAAAATAATTGATTACATAAGCCCTATAGGATTTATGACCTCCGGTTATAGTAGTAGAATCATATCCCACGTCAAAGAGCATTTTTGAAAGATATTTACTTCTGCCTCCTCCACGCCAGCAATAGATAAAAACGTTTTTCCCGGACGCGTTATTTTCCTGGAGAAATCTTTTTAACCCTGTAAGTTTAGGGTTTGCATAATTAAGTGCCAGCCATAGTGCAGCCGCTTGTGAATATTTTTTATAAATCAATCCGACATTGTGACGTTCCATATTATTAAGCACGGGAAATCCTGAAGAATAAGGAATAGAAGAATCATTAATTTCTTTTTCGGAACGTGCATCTATTAAAAGGATATTTTTATTATTTTTCGTAAGATTGATTAACAGTTGTTCCATGGAACATTCTTTCATATCATAATCACGCAGAATAGATTTTAACGAAGGAACATTGCTCGTATCACTCGTCCTTACAAATTCAAATAATTCCTTTGAGTTCTTGTTTTTTATCATTTCTTTCGAATGTGATTGTATAATAATCAAATCAAATCTAAAATGCCGGAAAATTTATGGAAGTGATCTTTCCTGAAGATTATTCATATGGAAAAAAAGAAATATCCCGTAAATCCGACCGTATATTTTTGGTAATAGCAGGCTATGATTTCGGATTATAATCAAATACAATTGTTCCAGCGTGATAATAAAGAGAATCTTCCAAAACCTCCCCGACAATTTCAGCAACATTATCCCCATGATGGTGAAGTTCGGACAAAAGATGATCAGCATTTTTTTCCGGAACAGAAATTAATAAGCCGCCGGAGGTCTGAGGATCATAAAGCAGGTGTTCTTTTTTTTTATTTATTGTACCGGCGCTTTTAACATTCTCTTTAGTATACTCCCGGTTTGATTTATCACCTCTTGTTAAGAAGTTTTGTTCTATAGCCCAAAGTGCGCCATCTAATACCGGGATTCTGTCGACAAAAAATCTCATAGAAACTTTGCTCGCCAGAGCCATTTGCATCGAATGACCTGCAAGACCAAATCCCGTTATATCCGTGCAAGCAGTAGCATAGGAATTTTGCATGCATTCTGAAGCATCTTTATTTAACCAGGTCATCGATTCAATGAGCTGTTCATAATCTTTATCACTCAGATTAGAAAATTTTATTGCATTATTCAATACTCCTGTTCCAAGAGCTTTGGTAAGTATGAGCTTGCTCCCGGGTTGCGCGGAATCATTCCCCTTGATCTTATCCGGATGTATGGTGCCGGTAACAGCCAGCCCATATACAATATTTGTAATATCAATCGAATGCCCTCCGATAATTACACAACCTGCTTCTTTTACTTTGTCCGCCCCGCCTCTCAAAATTTCTTTTAATATATTCAGATTCTCATTCTGAGGAAAGGCCAGTATGTTCAGGCAATTTATCGGAACTCCACCCATCGCATACACATCGCTTAAAGCGTTTGCTGCAGCTATCTGTCCGAATGTATAAGGATCATCAACAACGGGAGTAAAAAAATCTGTAGTATGAATTAATGCCAGTTCACTATTTATCCTGTACACTCCGGCATCATCCTTGCCCTCAAATCCAATGATAACATTTTTATCAGTTGGCCATTGTATATCTTTTAAAGTATCGGACAGAATATGCGGGAAAATTTTGGCTGCACACCCGGCTGAGGTCACCATCTGAGTTAACCGAACATTTTGATCCTTCATTCGTTAAGGATGGGTAAATAAATTTAAATTGTCTTCCTCTTTTACATCAATATATCCAATCTGAATTCCAAGATTATTACTGACTAATACATCTTTTATCGTAAAATCTCTTTTAACCATTCCGTCTTTCGAAAAATAATCGAAAGAAATAAACCTTGGATCAGAAACCGGGGAATTATAATACCAGTTTCTCTGAACTTTAATACAATGAAACGATCCCATAATTAAATTAACAGTTTCGAAATTCGTGTACTTTTTTGTAATCCTGGTCGTGCCGTAAGTAACAAAACCCCACTCCGTATTTTCAGTTATGGGATATTTTAGCGCCCGGATAGGAGGATCATCAAAATAAATAATCGTAGTGTCGCTTGCTGGTTTATCGAAATCATTATTATAGTAATTCATAAGCTCATCGATTGAATTAAATGATTTATCATTTATGGTGTAATGCAGAGAGTTAAGCCCTGGCCTATATGGGCCAAAATTTGTTCCATCGGAATAATATGCAATTCTTATCAACCCGGAATCTGACTGTTTATAAAATTCAAGTGTCGTGTGATTATGACCTGCGGAACCATGATTATTTTGTAAGAGCACCAGGGTATCATTATTAATAACAGTATCGGAAAGTACAGTTGCTCCTCCATATCCTATTAAGGTATCGGTGGGATAATAAATTCTTATAGAATCCGGCCTGAGGTTAGTTACAAAATTTCTGGTTGTATAATACCAGAACGAATTGACCTTATCCGGATATTTAAAATTGTTCTCAGACTCAATCGGAGTAGAAAGGTTATTGTTAACAACATTGTCGCTGCAGGAAGAGTATATGAATGTTATAAAAATGTAAATTAATATATTAAGTCTGCATTTCATTTTATAAAAATTATTTTGAAGGAATTATTTTACCGGTAACTTCACCAAAGCCAATTTTGTATCCGTCTCCCTGACACCATCCGGAAATGATAATGGAATCACCGTCCTTTAAAAATTTCCTTTGCTCACCGCCGGGCAATATAAGAGGTTCACTTCCTCTCCAGGTTAATTCAAGCATACTGCCATAAGAATCTTTAGATTTTCCGCTTATTGTGCCCGAAGCTAGCAGATCACCAGTTCGCATGTTGCAGCCTGTTACAGTATGATGCGCGAGCTGCTGACAAATGTCCCAATATAAATACTTAGAATTTGATTTTGAAATCATATACGGTTCATTCATTGTTTCAGTTTTCAATTTAACTTCCAGGTTGATGTCGTAAATCCAATCTCCTGTGCTTTTGAGATAAGGAAGAGGCTCAGGGACCTGATCAACTCTTTTTGTTTTAAAAGGCTCTAACGCTTCAAGTGTAACAATCCATGGCGAAATAGAAGTTGCAAAATTTTTTGCAAGGAAGGGACCAAGCGGAACATATTCCCACTTCTGAATATCCCTCGCGCTCCAGTCATTAACTAAAGCCATTCCGAAAATATGTTCATCAGCTTTACTTACAGGTATAGGATCGCCTAATCTGTTTCCCCAACCAATAAAAAAACCAATCTCCAGTTCAAAGTCAAGAAGCTTTGTGGGACCGAAAACAGGAAGATCTTCATTGTCTGCTTTTGTTTGTCCTTTCGGGCGGATGATATCCGTTCCGCTAAGCACTACCGAGCTTGAACGCCCGTGATATGCAACCGGCAAGTGAACCCAGTTAGGCATTAATGCATTTTCTTTTCCACGGAACATAATCCCAACGTTAGTAGCGTGATCCTTAGAAGAATAAAAATCAGTGTAATCTCCTATCTCAACGGGCATGCACATTTCCGCATTCTTCATTGGAATTAAACAGAGGTTTTTTAAATCTTCATTTCCTGATAACTTCGAATTGCCTTCACTTAATATATCCTGAATTTCTATTCGGATATTATGCCATGTATCTTTTCCCATAGACATAAACCTGTTAAGTGATTTTTTGGAAAAGATTCCTGTATTATTTTTTAATTGGTCTTTAAAAAAACCTTTATCTTCCAGGATTGAAAGGTCCAATACCATTTCACCGATTGCTGTACAGGCCCGTGGCTCAGGGCTGTCTTTTGTTCTGAATATTCCATAAGGTAAATTTTGAATAGGGAAGTGAGAATCAGTGTTTGTTTTTATGAATGATTTCAATATTGCTTTTTAATATCTAACATTAATAAATACTCAAATCAGATTAAATGACTTTAAATCATCGACAGGTTCCTCGAAGCTGCAGCTCCCGAATGACAGCACAAGGTTTTTTCTTGCAAACTCAATATCTTCAATATTAATCTTCCAGTCTTTCCAGGAAAAAAACTCGTCCGTAAATACAAAATTATCTTTTTTTTCATCATTTAAAATTTCTTCCATTCCAGTATTGCTAATATTATGCCTCATAGCAATAATACCTGCTGCAAATACATTTACGAATCCGTTCCTTCTCGTATAATCATGTTCACTAAAATCCCTGAAGGGATGATGCAGACCTGCAGTAAATTTCAATGGTATTTTTTTGTCAAGGCATTCCCGGATACAAAAAGCAATCAAAGAAACATCAGGAACGGATTCCGGACTTATACCACCCATTCTAAGCTTGAAACCTGAATTAAATTGCTTAAGATTATGGAGTTCAATTCCTTCTATAACTGCTTTCAAATTTTCTTTCGGATTTTCATCCGTAATTCCTTCAAAGAAAACAAACACATTTTCAGAAATATTTTGTAAAATTTTACCGTAAATGAACTCTATAAAGGAAGATATCTTTTTTGCATCTCTTCCTAAAACAAGTTCTGCGGGAAGTTTTATTTCGACTGAATTGATTTTTATAAAATCACCCATATGCTGAGAATATGCGTTCCATATACTTAAGTCATTTGAAAGGTTATTTTGAAACTCTTCAATAATATCAGAACTCTTTATTGTTGCGGAAATTTCGATGACAGGTTTTCCCGGTTTATATTTGGAGTGAAGTGTTTCTAGTTCAGGAAATAAAGATACCGGACATACAAATCTTCTAAGCATCCAGGCGTAATTCCCATTTTTGTACTTACAATAATTATCAAGGGATTCAGTCAGAGACAGTTTTGCCGGAGGAAACAGTCCGGCATAATCTATAATCTCATTAAAATATACATTTGCACTTTTAGTTAAAAACTTATCCATCAGTTTATTTTTTGTAAAAAGTACATATAACATAAACATTCTAACCGGATAAATAAATTTATTAAATCAACCTAATCAGGATTATTCAAGGTTGATTGTCAGATATAAGTTGAAATCAGTATATCTTTGCCTGAACTATTCCAAAAAATTGACATTCACTATCTTAAGTTTTCCTTATTTAGTATGGGAATGTTAAACTCTTCATTTTTTCAGCTGGAATTTGCTTTGAAGCATAAAGCTCTTCTTAACAGAGATTATTTGGTTTGGAGGTTATTTGTTAGGATTTTGTTAGGATAAAAATTATATTTGTAGTGAATTATTGTCCCGTAAAAGGTAACTTATTTTCAACTGCTACATTGTTATCAATTGAATTTTGAATTTTATTAAATTAATTTAATTTCAAATCAGAAAAATAGAATATGTCATCCCTAATCATACCAATTTTAAATAAACTGAATTCTAATTCTAAATCCAAAATACAAGCAGATGAAAAATTTTAACAAACTTTTATTTATACTCCTCGCAAATATAATTTTTTTAAGTTCTGCTCAAGCCGCGACCTACTATGTTAATTCTTCCATCGGAAATGACAGTAATACACCCGTGCAGGCGCGTAATATTTCCACGCCATGGTTAACAGTTCAATTTGCAATTGATAATTCGGCAGTTTTAGATGGCGACAATATTGTTGTTGCCGCAGGGACATACGCCGGATTTACACTTACCAAACGGCTGAATATTATTGGTGCATGGAAAGGCGGTACCTCGACAGTAAATACTATTTTTAATTCTACTGTAAATTTAAGTGCAGCCGGCGGAAGTGCAACATCCCGGATGTTATTAAAAAATTTAAGAGTTGCTTCAACCGCAAATGATGCAATTGATATTTATGATAGCTATATCACTCTTGAAAATGTTTTTGCAACTACTACACAATATGACGGACTTAGATTTAATAGTTCTACAATCAAGGATGTATTAATAGAATCCTGTAATTTTAATAATAATGGGTACGCAGGAATTTTTGTACCGACTTTTGTGGATATAGACGGTTGGGTAATGAGAAATTCCACTGCAAATAATAATAATTATTTTGGAATTGCAGCTTTTCAAAGCAGAACCACTACTACCG
>JBBSDT010000061.1:0-12515 GCA_038240405.1 Ignavibacteria bacterium | reverse complement strand
CACTAAGAGCATTCACAACCGAAACACCTACTCCATGAAGTCCGCCGGATACTTTATAGCTGTCCCTGTTAAATTTTCCCCCTGCATTCAGCTGAGTCATTACAACTTCGAGTGCGGAAATTTTTTCGGTTGGATGGACTTCTGTAGGAATTCCCCTGCCATTATCTGTGACTGTGATTGAACCGTTCTTATTTATGGTAAGAGTAATCTTGTCGCAATATCCTGCAAGCGCTTCATCAATTGCATTATCAATAACTTCATATACCAGATGATGAAGTCCGCGGGCGGATATATCACCGATATACATTGCAGGTCTTTTTCTAACGTGCTCAAGACCTTTGAGAACCTGTATATCTCCGGCATCATAACCGCTTGAATCGTTATTTTCTTCTTTGCTTTTTGCCATATTATAATTGTTTTCTTTTAAATATAAATTATGTCTCTGATTAGTTTCTTGTGTAAGTTCTGATTGAGCTTCTTTATTATTTCTTCTTTCTTAAGTGACAATTCATATCTCCAGGCTGCATTTTCAACACTAACATATAACTTGTTTTTTTTTATCTCAACCGGGGTGGAGTATTTAGCAATTGCATCACCGACACATTTATTCCAGACATTTAATATCTGCAGTTCCTGCATCCTCAAATCCAGCCCTATATAATTCATAAAATTATCCAGTTCGCTTTTTAAACAAACAGTTTTATTAAACCGGGTCTTTGTTTCTATGCTTTTCATATGTTAAACTACTTTACCTTTTTCAATCTTAAATTCTGAAACTTCTTTTTGTTGATAAAATCCATTTAGATTATCGGAATAAGACTTATCAGTGGTTGTTAAGAAAATCTGTCCGTAATCTTTTAAATGAGAAATTATTTTTTCCACCCTGCTTTCATCAAGTTCCGAGAGTACATCGTCCAATATCAAAACCGGGCTCGTAGATTTTTTGGATTTGAGATAATCATATTCCGAAAGCTTTAATGCAACCAGGAAGGTTTTATGCTCTCCCTGAGATGCAAAACTTTTCAGATCAAAAACACTGTTATTTCCGGAGACATCCTTCTGCATTTTAAAAATAAAATCGTCCCTTTGAGGACCTGCCAGCGTTATGCCTCGTGAAATTTCATCTTCAAATTTGCTGTAAACCAATTCTTCTACCTTTTGGTTAATAAAGCCTAATTCGATGTTGCCAGGTAAATTATTACCATTCAAAGCATCAGAAAAATATGTTATAAATCCGGCTCCCGGAGATTGCAGGAGATTGGAGAAATTTTTTTTAAAAAAACTTTCAAACTCATCCAGGAAATTTAACCGTTTAAGAATTATATGAGAAGAAATATCTATGAGTCTTTCGTTATAAGAATTCATCAGATTTTTCAGCTCAGAATAAGAATACTTTTTGAATAACGAATAATTCCTGAGCAAGGCATTTTTCTGCTTTAATATCTTTGACAATTCCCGTAAATAATTGAGGTAAAGTCCGCTGGCCTGTGAAATCAGAATATCAAAGAAGTTGCGTCTATCGGACGGATTACCATAAGTTATAGCCAGACTCTTGGGCGAAAGAAAAACTAAAGGAAACCTTCCAAATATCTCGGAAGAAAAAGCCGTAATTTTTTCTTTATTACGATGCATTGATTTAGACTTGGATGCACCGCTGTAACTTACAGAAATCAGATCTTTATTGCCAAGATCATTTTCAAATTCCGATTCAATATAAAACTCTTTTTCATCAAATCTTATACAGTCAGATTCTGCCGAGCCTAAAAAACTTTTTCCAAATGTGGTGAAGGAAACTGCTTCAAGAATATTTGTCTTTCCATGTCCGTTGTTACCATAAATAAAATTAAATTTATCATTAAAAATAAATTCCTGCTCAGAATAATTTCTGAAATTTCTTAATACTATTCTTTTTAGAATCATAGACTAACTCGTACTTTAACCGCATCTTTGCATATTGTTTGTAAGATATTTAACTGTGGAAGGAAGCTGCTTTTGCAAATTAGCTTTGTAAGGGAATTAAATGGTATTAAAACCAAAAGTATAATTTAACCGACTCGGACAGGCATTATAAGTTCAATAAAATTTTCATTTGACTTTTGTTCGGAAGGAGTTGTAATCGCCGCCTTTGAAGAGCTTCCGAAACTTACATTTATTTCATCAGTCTCCATTTGAGAAACAGCGTCAAGTAAATATCCTGCATTAAATGCGATGACAAATGATTTAGTATCAAAGTCTTCCGATCCGTTGTTGCTCACAAAATTGCATTCGATCGATTCTTCGCCCTCCGAGCCTATCTCAGGATTATCAGCCTTTATCATCATGGAATTATTCATTATTTCAAGCCTTACTCTCTTGGTGATAACATCCGCAAAAATCAAAGCCCTTCGTAATGAATTTAAAAATTCATTCTTGTTGATTTTCAAAATCTTATCATTGTCACCGGGAATTACGTTTTCATAACTGGGAAAAGTATCATCTATCAGTTTCGAAAAAATTTCTATATCACTGAATAGAACTTTAAGATCATTCTCATCAAACTCAATTATAGAATCGTTATTATTGTTTAGTCTCAGAATAAGATTACTTGTTTTTAAGGGAATAATAATCTTCTCTTCTATTTCGCTCAGGGGTTTGGGAAGATTCTTAATTATTTTACCAAGCCGGAATCCATCAGTTGCCACAAACTTTATTTCGTTTTTATTAACGTCAAGAAGAATTCCTGACATATTTCTCCTTAGCTCATCCGTATTAACAGCATGAATCACTTTTGACAAACATCTTCTTAGAGTCTGTCCGTCCAATTCAATCTTATGCAAATTTTCTTTTTCTTCCGGAGTTGGGAAATCGTCTGCTGGTTCACCGCTGATGGTATATTTTCCGTTTTTAGTTTTGATGGTTATCCTGTTCTTCTCGTTTACTTCAACTTCTAATTTTGCTGTAGTCAAAGTTCTTGAAATTTCAAGCAGTTTTTTCGCAGGTATCGCAACCTTGCCGTCCTTTTTTCCATCTACTTCAAGCGTCGTTCTAATAAAAATCTCAAGATCAGAAGCAAGAAGCTTAAGTTCATTTCCGTTTAACTCAAACAAAATATTATCAAGAATCGGAAGAGGAGATCGGGTAGGGATTACAGAATTCAGCTTGGAAAGGTAATCTACAAGCTTCTCACCGGTTACAGAAAATTTCATTGGCCAATAAGATTTTGTTTTAAATTTTATAGAAAATACATATTTAATGCCCTACATTCAATTCAATGTTCTATATGTAAGAGCAAATCAGAGCAAATTGCTTACATGAAGAGCCTCAGTTTAAAGTACTTAAACCTCATTAAATTAAAGATATTCTCGCACTCAATCTTCGCTCTTTGTCCTTACGGGTAGAATCTGGTGGGTTTGAGGAAGATCTTTACGGTAGCGGTAATAAACTTTTTATTATCAGGAAAGAAGATTGTGAATAAATAAAAATGCCTTACTGATTTTTCAATAAGGCATTTTAGGCTGAATAAATATAAAATATTAATTCATTTGATTGACCTAATGAGGGTATACAAACATTTTTATTTAATTAGCATCATCTTTCTTATCAAGGAATAATCACCTGCAGTTATTTTATAATAATAAATCCCGCTTGAAAAACTCGAGCCATTGAAGGATATGAGATAACTTCCCGCCTTTTTATATTCGTTTACCAGAGTATAAATTTCTTTTCCCTGTATATCATAAATTTTTATACTCACTAAATTATCAATAGGTAAATCAAATTGAATATTTGTTGAAGGATTAAAGGGATTAGGATAATTCTGTTTTAATGAAAATTCTTTTGGTAAACTGTTATTTTCTGAAATCAGTTTATCAGGATCAATAGGTTCGAAAACGCCGTTTGTTACTCCGACTGTGCTTGCGAAATCAGATGGAACCGATTCATCATCGTATTTGTCAACTGCTTTAACGTAATATCTTACGGCATATTGTGTTCCGTTTGGCGGAGGTCCAGGTGTCGAACAATCATATTTATAAACTGATAAATCAGTATATGATGGAATAGAAGAAACATCAATATCTAGGGTAACCAGCAGGGAATAATTCGTTGGAACTCTCACTAAATCTACTTCCGTCGCTTTATAAACTTTATATCTTTTTACGTTTCCGCTTCTAATCATGTCAGGCTCACCGTTATGATTCCAAACTATTTTAGGATAACAATGATATACCGATTGATAATCTTCAATCTTAATTCCCATAGGACGTGATGGTGGTGTCCACTGAAGTATTTGATCTTCGGAATAACTTGGACTAACCTTTAATATTTTATAACTAGCATAATTTGTATTTGCATTTATGCTATTATTCCAAATAAAAATACCTGTATTGATATCATTTTTATCTCTTGTTGAAGGACTGGAATAAGGTGAAAATATCTCATTATAACCTGGTTTCCACGCATCATATCTGTCTCCATCCAAATCTCTTGATGTCCAATTCTGTTTAAGATTTGTCCAGGTTCTATTTATGCCTCCGTTTTTAAACCCAATTTCCTTTTTTCCTTTGCTAAACCATTTTGCTTTAAAACTATACACATCCATTCCATCTTTTGCAGACATTCCATTGGCTCCGTTATCATTACTGTATGAGACACTTAGAGGTTCCAAAACTGGTAACCAGGGATTTGTTAATTCCCAATCAGGTGCGTCAAGTCCGGTTTGTTGCCAATTGAAAAGACCATCTGCACACTCTAAATCGTTATTTATTGTATTTTGAGTTGGATAAGTGTAACCATCAAAAACATGATATATATAAGTTCCTTTTCCATAATCTATTGTAGATGATAAATTAGCATTTCCATAAGCTAAGGTGTCACCGTTTGCTATCCTGTCGTGCTGAGATACTTTTCTTCTATTGGCGATAAGAAAAAACTCTTGCCCATCGTCAGATATAGGAACTTGGATTATATTTCCGTTGCCCGGACCGCGACTTGAATAATCACCTAAAGTATATTCGTAATTAAAATCATTAAAATTTACCGTAGTTGGAATCATATAGCCCAACTTTATCTCTTCCCAGGGACTATAGAAATATTCTGACCCGGGTCCTGCAGCCATTTTAGCATAAGCAATATGTGCTGTACCAAAAAGATAATGTCCATGTTCCTGACCTGCAACTCTCATGATAAGATTTTTGTCCGCAACTCCAAACTTACCAAGAATTTTAATTCCTGAACCATTTTCATCAAGTGATCCATTAATTTTTATATGGTTAACTGGATCTACTTCGTATTCTACTTGACCATTTGCGAATCCAAGTGGAACATATCCCTCATAAAGACCCAAGGGGCCTCCAGAAAAAGTTCGCCTATGAACCATATATATCATATCAACTTTCTGATCGCTTTCATATTTCCATTGCCCCTCCACTTTTCGCCATTTATCATAATATGGCCAGTCAATAGTAGAATTTTGTCTCAACTTCTCATATACATCAAAGTTTACGGTTCCCTCATCTCCGTAAGATGCATACCAGGCTGAAGTGTGATCAAGAACTATTGAATAAGCTTTTCCCAGGGCATGAAGCTTACCGCGAGATGCTTCCTGCCACCAGCTTGTAAGAGTTTGAGTATTCGGATTATATGAATTCCACCAATCTGCTCTAGAAACTTTATCAAAACTTAACATTTCGTTCATAAAAGTAGGTGCTCCTCCTATCGGCCAGGAAATTGATGAATCAGGCTCATCTGCAAATTGAACAAAAACAATCATGATTGGAAAATATGATCCTGGAGGGGCTGGCATTCCTAAGGTCAAATCGGAACGCTCAGGTTTTAAATTACCCCCAAAGAAAGTCGTGGGGGTACCATATGAAGGACTTAATGGTGTTCCGCAATCGATAAAATTAAGCCGTTGAGCAAAAGTGTTTCTATTAAAAAGAAGTAAACTAAATAGGCATCCAAAAACAAATTTTAATATTTGTTTTATCATTAACTTTTTCATTTTATTAATTTATTTTAACTTTTTAAAATTAAAGGGCTAAATATTTATAAAAGATTTTTAATCTTTTTGGCTTTGAGATGAATCCTTCGCAGGGATATTAGTAATCAAAGAATATTAAGCCCTTTTTTAATTATGAATTTATCAACGTTTATCTAAAATTATTTTGATTAGGGTGGTCTTATTTTCATAATTTCTCCCACTATTTAATTAAAAGAAATGATTTTGAAATGATATTATCGTTAGAATTTAACCTATAATAATATACTCCGGAAGTGAGATTTTCAGCATTGTAATAAATTTTATATGAACCATGTGATAAATTTCCTTTATAAATTTCATCTACTTTTTTTCCTAATATATTATACACAGTAAGTGAATAATCACCTTTTTTAGTAATATCAAAATTTATTACTGTTTGATTGTTAAAAGGATTAGGGTAATTTTGATGCAGACTAAAACCTTCGGGTATTTTCGAAGAAGCTAAATTGATATTTGATATTGCTCCTCCTGTTTGTGTAAATAAAATTTCCCCTCCACCTCCAACTGCCCATCCTATACTATCATTGTAGAACCAAAATGAACTGATGAAAGCATTTGTCATATTAACAGTATCCCGAATCCAATTAATACCCCCGTTAATAGTTTTAAATTTTCCATCCGATCCTCCGGCCCATCCTATTTGCCTGCTCGAAAATCCACAACAGTATATTATATCAGCCCCGGTAACATATCCCAAACTGTCCCAACTGTTTCCAAAGTCTGTTGAATGGTAAACTTTTTTCAACCCTTCTGTTATGACCCAGCAGAATCTATTTTCAACAACTGAAATTCTTAGAAAATTACCAATAAACCCTCCGTGAGGTATAGGTGTATCAACCCAATTAATTCCTCCGTTTGTCGTTTTTATCACAGTTGCTCCATCGCCACATATCAATCCTGTATTTGCATCTTTAAAATATATATCATTTAGATAGCCATGAAAGACATAAATAGAATCAAAGGTGACTCCTCCATTTGTTGTCTTTAGTACATTGTAAAAACCTCCCCCATCCTGTCTTGTAATCCAGCCGGTATTTTCATTAATGAAAAAAACAGCGAGCTCACTTGGTCCTTCATTTCCGGGATTATTTCTCAGGGCAATCCAATTACTTCCTCCATCTGTTGTTTTTAATATTGTTTCAAAATATCCTACACAGTAAACTACATTATTATTAACAGGATGTATTCCAAGTAGAAGTTTATCCATTGCAGGATGTGATTGTTCAATCCAGTTACTTCCACCGTTTGTTGTTTTTAATATCAGACCATCTCCGCATGCCCAGCCGGTATAACGATTAATGAATTGAATATCATACAAAGTCTCACCTGGTGTAACAGGTCTTTGAATTACCCATTGAGAATAGGAAATATTAAAAGCTGAAATAAATAAAATTATTATTAGTGATTTTTTCATAGTTTTTTAGATATGAAAAGTTGATTCGGTCCAAGGAAAGAAGAAAATATTATTTTGCAAATTTTACGAGAAACAGGGAAAATAGTATTTTTTGAAATGCGAAAAGGGAGTAATGAGAAGGGCATAAATGCTTTCACAGTGATACTTCTTCCTTGGGGTAGATAAAAAATGTTTATAATATTTACCAAGAATAAAAACAAAAGTCAAGTATAAACTTTTCTTTTTCAAAAATTCAATAAATGCTGGTCTTATTTTCATAATTTCTTCTATCTATTTAATTAAAAGAAATGATTTGGAAATGATATTATCGTTTATAAGCCTTGCCGGTAATATGCATTCGACCTTTACTGACTTCCTGAAACCAGTCACTTAAGATTTCAGTATTTTCATTATATCTATCCCAATAATTACCTGAAGAGTTTTTATTCACTGCTAATAAATCATTCATGTATGTAGGAGCACCACCTATAGACCATTCCGATGATGGTATTGATTCATTAGAAAACTGAACGAATACAATTAGAATATTTAATTTTGCATCCGAGAGTAACGGAATACCGCCGCTTAAATCAGTTCTATGAGGTTTATAAAGTCCACCAACGAAAGAAGAAGATGTTCCGCTTTGTCCCAACCCACTTGTAGGCATTGGACAATCCTTTAATGGATTAAACTCCATCTGAGAGTAGGAAAGATTTGATAGTATAAAGAAATAGAAAAAGTAAACATTCGCTGAATTTTTTCATTTTTATTAATCCCCTTTTTATTTAAGTTAGCATTCAATTTTTAAATTATAAAATTAGTCTTACAAAATAGAAGAGGGTATAGAATTATGATCCGCTTTAAAAACGGATGATAAATCATTAGTTAACCTTGCAGTGGTTTTAATTTAATGAGATTCTATCGCCCTCTTTAAATATTATATTTGAATATCGCTTTAATTTTACCAGTTTTTTAAACATGGTACAACCTCCTTTTTATTTTAATAAAATCATAGTTTTTATTTCTTTAAAATTATTAACTTGTAATTTATAAAAATAAATTCCACTTCCTAAATTAACCCCATTAAATTTAGTTTCGTAGAATCCGGCATTTAATTTTTCGTTTACTAATATAGATACTTCTTTTCCAAGAATATCATACACTTTAATCTGAATAAAAGCAGATTTATGAATTTCAAATTTTATTTTTGTTTCAGGATTGAAAGGATTTGGGAAGTTTTGATATAGCTGATAACTATTTGGAGTAATATTACTATTTGGACTTACAAAAGTTAGACCACTTGTTGTTGTAAAAAGTATTTTTCCGGCACCTCCAACTCCCCATCCAATCGAATCATTATAAAACCAAAGAGAACCGAAGAATCGTTGCTCAGTTCCTGTATTCTCTCTTCTCCATGTAAAACCTGCATCTGTTGACTTAAATAGTTCACCGAATGTCCCTCCAACCCAGCCTGTATTTAGGCTAGAAAACCTGCAACAGTATGGTTGGTCTGCACCATATACGTAACCAATACTATCCCATGTATCTCCAAAATTTGTACTTTTAAATACTCTCTTGCCATCTTCAACTACAAATACATATTGATTACTTATAACTGAAAGTTTTCTGAAATCTCCAATACCCCCTTTATGCGGAATAAATTTTTGTTCCCAATTCAAACCACCATTAGTTGTCTTAAACATTCCTCCAAAACTTGAACTGAGTAATCCTGTATTGGCATCTTTGAAAAAAAATTCTTTTAAATAACCAAAAGAAATAAAACTTGAGTCAAAGTTAATCCTCCATTTATTGTCTTAAGAATAGTTCCCCCGCTCCCACATATCCACCCTGTAGACTCGCTTATAAAAAATGTTCCTGCATAACTATGTCCTTCACCTGAAGGACCATTTCTCAATGCAATCCAGTTAGTACCTCCATTTGTAGTCTTCAGTATTGTTTCAAAATAGCCAACACAATAAACTGTATTCGAATCAACAGGATGAATACTGAAAAGTGGTTTATTTGTCGCAGGTTGAATTTGTTGAATCCAATTTATCCCTCGATTAGAGAATTAATTTATCTCAAAAACAGTCAAGAATATGTTTAAAGAAATAACTATTGGGTAATAGCACCTCCGGTATTGCTATTATAAGATTCAATTATTTTCTACGAGAAATATTTTACTACAAAATTATTCAGAGACATTTTGTAAATTTTTACAATTTATAAAAGTTTATATATAATTTTATTAACTTACTTAAGTTGACCGTTTTGAATTTAAGTTGTATATAAATATAGATATTATTGTTTCCAAAATAATAAAAATATGTTTAAGATTAAAAGACTTTCCAAAGAAATGATCATTCATTTTGAACCCCGTTTGTTGTTTTTAATATCAGACCATCTCCGCATGCCCACCCGGTATAACGATCTTTGAATTATCCATTGCGAATGTGAAATATTAAAGGCTGAGATAAATAAAATTGTTATTAGTGATTTTTTCATAGTGTTTTATTTATGAGTATTTCATTTAAAGCAAATCTACTTTGTTAAAACAAAGAAAATCTCAAAGGGAAATATCAAGAGAAAAGTTTTCATAATAGAAATACAATCTTTTTTAAAATTGAAAATCGAGGCAAGGAGAATGTATAAGTTCGTTTCATATTAATACTTCTTCCTTGTGTAGAAAATGTGTATTTGTAATTACAAAGAATAAAAACAAAAGTCAAGTATAAACTTTTCTTTTTCAAAAATTCGAAGAACTCGATTCATTGGAGTGATAAAATTAAGGCAATCGTGGTAAATATTTTTCTAAAAGGTCATGTACCAAAATTTCGAAAACATGGACTTAATTTCATTGCTTAGATTATTCCGCGGAGGCTAACTTACGGTATGCAAAATATGATATTGACCATCCAACCAAACAGGCAAGGAACTTTTTATTCTAATTATCTTAAATTACCAAATGCAAACCTATTCAGGTATAACAGCACTTTGTTTTCGTAAACCAATGCATTATTTTGCATTGTATCAAAATTTATAGTTTCTAAATTGCATAGTATTTTTAACTATAAAGAATGTTAAATAAAGATATCCTTATCAAAGCATACGCTTCGATGTGCACATCCAAAAGAATGGCTGAGATATATGATGAAAACAGACAGATTTGTAAGTATGTTCATTCAACTTCAAGAGGACATGAAGCAATTCAGCTTGCCGTTGGGATGCAGATGAAAGAGATTGATTATATTAGTCCCTATTACAGGGATGAATCTATGCTTCTGGGTATGGGACTCGAGCCATATGAGCTGATGCTGCAGCTCCTTACAAAAGCAGATGATCCTTTCTCGGGAGGACGAACTTACTATGGACATCCTTCACTGAAACGAGAAGGATTTCCTAAAATCCCGCATCAATCCAGCGCTACAGGCATGCAGGCAATACCGGCTACCGGTATGGCACATGGAATTTCCTATCTTGAATCAATGAATCTTCTTACAACAAAAGAAAAACCGGTTGTGGTATGTTCACTTGGTGATGGTTCTATTACAGAAGGAGAAGTTTCCGAAGCCTTTCAGATGGCGGTGCTTAAGAAGCTGCCGATAATTTATTTGATACAGGATAATCAGTGGGGAATTTCCGCTTACGCCGATGAAATGCATGCAATGGATGCGTATGAATTTGCAGCAGGATTTAAAGGTATGAGGCGAATGAAAGTTGACGGATCGGATTTTATTGAAAGTTATAATAAATTTAAAGAAGCACTAGATTATACCCGAGCAAAAAGAAGGCCTGTGTTAATTCATGCAAAAGTACCATTGCTCGGACATCATACTTCAGGTGTAAGAAAAGAATGGTACAGGACTGAAGAAAATCTTTCTGAGGATTTAAAAAACGATCCTGTACCCAAATTGAGGAAGGTGTTACTTAAAGCCGGAATCAAGGAAGAAGAAATTCTGAAAATCGAAAGTGCATCCGTTCAGAAGGCCGATGACAGTTTTAAAAAGGCTGTAGCTGCGGATGATCCTAAACCTGAAACACTGACACTTCATGAATTTGCTCCAACAGATATAACTGAAGAGAAAGGTGAAAGAAAACCGGATGGAAAAGAACCTGTCATTATGGTTGATGCAGGATTATTTGCTGTTAATGAAATATTAAAGAAGCACCCGGAAGCCATACTTTACGGACAGGATGTCGGCAGGCGCCTTGGGGGAGTGTTCAGAGAAGCAGCAACACTAGCTCAGAAGTATGGTGATAACCGTGTATTCAACACTCCAATACAGGAAGCATATATAGTAGGTTCGACAGTGGGAATGAGCGCGGTGGGAGTAAAGCCAATTGTCGAAATTCAGTTTGCAGATTACGCATGGGCAGGAATAAATCAGCTTGTAGTTGAACTTTCAAAGTCTTGTTACCTTACTATGGGAAAATATCCTGTTGCCTCCGTTATAAGAATTCCTTGTGGCGGTTACGGCGCCGGAGGTCCTTACCATTCTGATTGTATTGAATCAAGCATTTTACCGATAAGGGGAATCAAAGTTGCCTTTCCAAGTAATGCAGCTGATATGAAAGGCTTAATGAAAGCAGCATTTTATGATCCGAATCCTGTAATAATGTTTGAACACAAAGGACTCTACTGGAGTAAGGTTCCGGGAACAGAAGCTGCCAAGTGTCCTGAACCCAGTGAAGATTATATCATCCCTTTTGGCAAAGGGCGTATTGTTCAGGATTCTTCTGACGAAAAAATAAATGCAGGCGAATCTCTTACGATAATAACATATGGAATGGGTGTACACTGGGCATTGAATGCTTCGAAAAACTTTCCGGGAAGCGTTGAAATAGTTGATCTAAGGACTCTTAATCCAATTGATGAAGAGCTGATTTACGATTCAGTTAAAATACATGGCAAAGTAATTATTATTACAGAAGAAAGAATTCTGAATTCGTTTGCCGAGAGTCTGGCTGGACGAATTTCTAAAAATTGTTTCCAATATCTGGATGCGCCGGTTGAAGTCATCGGATCGGTTAACATGCCTGCAGTTCCTCTAAATACAGGGCTTGAGAAAGCAATGCTTCCAAGTGCTGAAAAAGTTGCGGGTG
>JBBSDT010000060.1:0-12605 GCA_038240405.1 Ignavibacteria bacterium | reverse complement strand
CGATAATCCGGGCTAAAGATATTGATGAAGCAATAAAAATTGAAAATAACTCTGAGTATGGTAATGCTGCATCTGTTTTTACTCAAAGCGGAGGTGCTGCAAGGTATGTAATGGAGAATGCAAGCGCGGGAATGATAGGGATAAACATCGGCGTGCCTGTTCCACGGGAACCGTTTTCGTTCGGAGGATGGAATGATTCAAAATTCGGTGTGTGTGATATTACCGGTAAGAGCTCAATTGAATTCTGGACTCAGCTTAAGAAGACAACAACAAAATGGAATGCCGGTGCAAAGAAAAACTGGATGTCGTAGTTTATATATTATGTATGTATAGCCTGAAAATAAATTATAGGCAGCTCAGCACGAGAGCGAAAGAAAAGGTCCTGCGGTAGCCTAATGGCTTCTCGATCTGGCTGAAAAAGAGCATGAGAAACGTGAAAATAAGCTTATGAAATTTGATGATTATGATAAGAAGCGAATGGAAAAAATTAACTGCTAATGGAAAAGACTTTTCAGATTATAAATAAACTTAAGGAAGAAGGGATAATTAAAGACTATGCGGTCGCGGGAGCTGTTGCTTCAATTTTTTATATTGAGCCGATTACTACTTACGATCTTGATATTATGATTGTTCTACCGGAAGACAAGAATTCTTTGGTATCTTTAACGCCAATATATGATTGGTTCAAAAATAAAGGATTTCAATTTGACAAGGAACATATACTAATCGAGGGTATTCCTGTTCAGTTTATACCGGTTTATAATGAGTTAGTAGAAGAGGCTTTAAAAGATTCCCTAGAAAAAAAATTCGAAAATACAATAGTAAAAGTAATTAGTTCGGAATATTTAATTGCAATAATGTTAGATACCTACAGGCAAAAAGATAAAGAGAGAATTTTGAGATTTATGGAAGAATCGGAAATTAATCATGAAAAATTAAACTCATTATTAGAAAAATATAACCTGACTAACAAATATCTAAGTCTACAGAACAATTTATGAAAATTAATAAAGATATAAATAATGAAATACAAAAAATAATTGATTCAAAGAAAGAGTTTCATATTAAGCAGGCCAAACTTCCCATTGAAGAAAAAATAAAAATTTTAATTGAGCTCCAGAAAATAGGCAAGATCTCTAATCCTGAGAAGACTAAAGATAAACGAATTTGGGAAATATGATTAATTTTAATTAATATTAAGGTGATTTTTACACGAGATATTTGGGAAGAACTTAAAAAAAATTCTAATTATTCAGAATTAATCGAAGATATTGAAGATAGAATGGAATTAGAGCAAGCTATTGATTTTGAGAAAAAGAATGGCAATAAATTTGTAGATTTTGATAGTTACGATAAGAAGAGTATGAGTAAAATAAATAATTCTAAGAAAGCAAAAACAAATGCTTTATATAGTTAATCTGGCTGGCTCTGTTCTATCAAAGATTAAAAAAATTTCTGATTCAGAAAAATGCCTAATCAGTTATTAAGACAAAATCTTAAATCAATATAATAAACTAATCATGGAAACAATATCAGAAGTCGACAAGGAAGAAATTATACAGAATAGTATGAATTATACTTTGACCTCATGGTCGAAGCAAAGAGGAATTAAACCCATTGTAATTGAAAGAGGCGAAGGAGTGTATATATATGATACGGACGGCAAAAAGTATTTAGATTTTTCCTCTCAGCTTATTGCAGTTAATATCGGGCACGGACACCCGAAAGTTATGGAAGCTGTAATGGAACAGATGAAAGATATAAGCTATGTTTATCCGGGAATGGTTACGAAAGTTCGCGGAGAGCTTGGGAAAAAATTAGCAGACATTTCTCCCGGAACTTTAAGCAGGACTTTTTTTACACTCGGAGGAGCTGAAGCTGTTGAGAATGCAATCAAGCTTGCAAGAATTTATACAGGCAGACACAAAATTGTTTCCCTTTATCAATCGTATCACGGAGCAACATACGCCTCGTCTACCGCAGGAGGCGATCCGAGAAAATTTCCAATAGACAGTCAGCAATCGCCGAACTTCGTACACGTAGAGAATCCTTATTTTTACAGATGTCCATGGAACAGCAAAACACCTGAGGAATGCGCTAAGATGGCGGCTGAACATCTGGAAAGGGTAGTTCAATATGAAGGTCCGAATAACATTGCAGCAATAATGCTGGAAGGCGAATCAGGCTCTTCAGGCTGCATTAAATATCCGGCAGGTTACTGGAAAATGGTTAAAGAAATTGCGGATAAATACGGAATACTTACTATTGATGATGAGGTAATGAGCGGATTTGGAAGAACCGGGAAATGGTTTGGAATAAATCATCATGATGTCGAGCCAGACATTATGTGCATGGCAAAGGGAATTACTTCTGCATATGTTCCGCTGGGAGGGATAATTGTTAAAGAAGAAATTGCAAAAATATTTGATGACAAGCCGCTGATGCTTGGACTTACATACTCAGCTCATCCTGTTTCATTGGCTGTTGCAAACGCAGTAATTGATATTTATAAAGATGAGAATCTTATTGAGAATGCTGATGAGATGGGAAAATACATGGATGAAAAAATGGTGGAAATGAAATCAAGACATCCTTCGATAGGTGACTGGAGAAACACAGGCTTGCTCGGTGTTATCGAGCTTGTAAAGAATAGAAAAACTAAGGAGCCAATGGTTCGATGGAATGCACCTCCAAATGAAATGGAAGTAATGAATAAAGTCTTTGCTAAGATAAATGAACTGGGAATGTACACTTTTGGCAGATGGAATTTTATTTTTGTGGCTCCTCCTTTGTGCGTAACCAAAGAACAGATAGATGAAGGATTGGAGATAATATCGAAAGCTTTGAAGATAGCCGATGAAGCAACGAATTAAATTTTAAATTTCAAATTTTAAATTAGCTCGGAAATAATTTTTACCTGGTTATTATCCTGAAGAAGAATAATTTGTAATTAATACGCATTGAAAGACGAAGTAATAGAATTCATAGAAGACATTCCTGCATCATCCCTTTATAGTAAAGATCTCGCTCCGGTTCCGAAAGAAAAGCGGACATGGAATACCTGGAATTATGCAGCACTCTGGATAAGCATGAGTCTTTGTATTCCAACTTATATGCTTGCGAGCTCTTTAATCGGAGGCGGAATGAACTGGTGGCAGGCAATCTTTACTATCTTTCTGGGAAATACGATCGTCCTTATTCCAATGATCCTGAATGGTAAGGCAGGAGCTAAGTATGGTATTCCATTTCCTGTTTTTGCACGTTCAAGTTTTGGTGTTCGGGGAGCAAATATTCCTGCAATGCTGCGTGCAATTGTTGCATGCGGTTGGTTCGGAATACAAACATGGATTGGAGGGTTTGCATTATATCAAATGTTCAGAGTATGGTTTCCATCGCTTGAAACACTTCCGCAGATCTTTCCTGAATCATTCGGTCTTCATACTGGTCCTGCAATAACTTTTTTTTTATTCTGGCTTCTTAACATGTATATTGTTTACCTTGGAGTAGACAGCATAAAAAAACTATTAGTTTTCAAAGCATTCTTTCTTCCTGTTGCAGCGCTCGCACTTTTATACTGGGCAATATCTGCCAGTAACGGTTTAGGTCCTATACTTTCACAGCCGTCGAAATTTGAATCCACGTCATCCTTCTTTAATTATTTTTTCCCCGCATTAACGGGCATGGTTGGTTACTGGGCAACACTCTCATTAAACATACCGGACTTCACAAGGTATGCAAAAAGTCAGCATGCACAGATGATGGGACAGGCGATTGGTCTTCCACCTTCAATGACCTTATTCGCATTCATAGGCGTGGTTGTGACCTCTGCTACAGTAATAATCTATGGAAGTACAATATGGGATCCGGTGGTATTAGCCGGAAAATTTGAAAACAAAATTCTGGTAAGTGTGGCGATGATATGTATCGCCGTTTCTACCCTTGCTACGAATATAGCAGCAAACATTGTGAGTCCTGCTAATGATTTTGCAAATATTTCACCCCATAAGATCAGTTTTAAGAAAGGCGGGTATATAACCGGCATTATCGGGATTTTAATCTTTCCATGGAAGCTGATAGCAGATCCTAACGGATATATTTTTACGTGGCTGATTGCATATTCCAGCTTGCTCGGACCTGTGGGAGGAATAATGATAGCAGATTACTTTTTTATCAGAAGGCAGAAATTGAATGTCAAAGATCTTTACGAGATAAACGGACAATACAGTTATTCAAACGGTTTTAACAAATATGCCGTTATAGCCTTGATACTGGGAATTATTCCGAACATACCGGGATTTTTAACGACGATTGGTTTGGTAAGTAAGGATAACGTTCCGCATTGGGTGGATAATTTATATAATTATGCATGGTTTGTCGGATTCGGAGTTTCTTTTGTAGTATATTATTTACTTATGAAAAAAAGAAACGAACAGGATTTACTGCAATTCGAACAAAAAGAAAGTTAGAATTTATTTTATCCCGTCCGGTGAAAGGACAGGTCAATAGATATTACGGAAAAGAATAAAAAAATAAATACTTATGTCTATATTAATACAAAATGGAAGAGTCATTACAGCCTCTGAAGATTACTTTGGGGATATTTTCATAGAAGGAGAAAAAATTTCTGCAATCGGGAAAAATCTAAAGTTATCAGCTGATGATATTATTGATGCGGCCGGTAAATTAGTTTTTCCGGGAGGTATTGATCCGCATGTTCATCTTGATATGCCTTTTATGGGAACATTCTCAAGTGACAATTACGAAACGGGTACACTTGCTGCGCTGCACGGGGGTACTACAATGGTTATTGATTTTATTTTACAAACTCAGGGGAAGTCATTACACTCTGCTCTTGATGAATGGAGAGGCCGTTCGGATGGGAATGCTTATGGAGATTATTCCTTTCACATGGCAGTCACTGACTTCAATGAAGAGACTAAAAAAGAAATTAAAGACTTAATTGATAAAGAGGGTATTACTTCTTTTAAAACATTTATGGCATACAAAGGCGCACTTATGATTGATGACCGGCAGATGATAGGGCTGATGAATGAAGTTCGCGAAAGAGGAGGATTAGTTACAGTACATGCAACCAATGGAGACATGATTGATTTTCTTATTGCCAAACACCGTGGAGAAGGAAAACTTTCTCCTCTATATCATTACCTGTCACAACCTGAAATCACCGAGTCCGAAGCAACCGGAAGATTTGTTGATATGGCATATCATACAGATGTTCCTTCTTATATTGTTCATATGACATGTGAGGGAGCATTGAACCAGGTCCGTGATGCTACTAGCAGAAATCAAAAAGTTTTTGTTGAGACCTGTATTCAGTATTTGATTTTGGATGCATCACTTTACGAAAAAGATTTTGAAGGAGCCAAGTGGGTAATGAGCCCTCCCTTAAGAGAAAAAAAAGATCAGAAATCACTCTGGGCAGGTATAAATCAGGGTTTGGTTCAGGTTGTAGGCACTGATCATTGTCCGTTTGAATGGAGTAAGAAAAAAATGGGGGAAAAGGATTTTTCAAAAATTCCCAACGGTCACCCGGCAATAGAGCACAGGATGGAATTACTTTTTTCCGAAGGGGTGAACAAAGGTAAAATAAGCCTGAATAAATATGTTGAAATAACGTCCGCAAATGCAGCGAAGATTTTCGGTATCTTTCCGCAAAAAGGAACAATCGGAATTGGTGCTGATGCAGACATTGTAATTTTCGATCCGAAGAAGAAACATTCTATATCCTCTAAGACTCACCATATGAACGTGGACTATTCGGGGTATGAAGGAAGGGAGGTAAATGGAAAAGTAGAAACCGTCGTTCTAAGAGGTAAGATTGCAATAGACAAAGGCAAGGAAAAAATAAAAAAAGGATACGGTAAGTTTGTAAAAAGAGGGAAAGTTTCGAAAGTAATTTAATAAAATATGGTAACTATATACCAGTTAGGATAAGAAAGTAAAAAACTTCAATTTTACAGAAAAAGCCCTGCGGTAATGCCTCCGGGATTTTTTCTGGGATGATTTTAAAACAAAAAATAATAGCGTCTGAAGAAGTCGCTTTTTTTATTGAGACTTGTAAAATTTATTACATACAAGTAATTTAAAAGGAAAAATAAGTATAAATATGAAAGGAGACAAAAAATGTTTAAAGAAATGTCCCGTAAAGAAAAATTAGAATTATCGAATATTGACTTCCTAATCCAAACTGCAAAAGAAATGATTAATCAGTATGAGCAGGAGATTAAAATAAATAATGAATTTCGCGAGGATGAGATTAAAGATTTAGAAAAATTAAAAAATTCCGAGCAAGAATTTAATGATAATAAGGATGTATTGAACTTTATAACAAATCGCAGAAATCGATGGGAAAAAAGTTTAAAAGAATATGACGAAAAAATAATTTCTGATAATAAAAATTTGGGAATGATCATAGATTGGCTTTTAAAACTCGAGAATGCTAAAGAGAGTTTAGAAAATAATAGATAGGTAAGGATCGTGTTATCAAAAATCTTAAAACGGGAAATTGAAGGAACCAATGTGGATTATTAAGGGGCTTTGTTCTAAGATATTGTTTCTTAACCCATTCTCTACTTACTTCTAACAAATCAATATCCTATTTTTGTAAATCCTATACTAATAATTTATAAACAACAACATAGAAGGGATTTAAAACTTAAGCCAAAGTAATTATGAAGAATGAAGCAAAAACAGATATAGACCTTTATATTTACTTAAAGGACAATAAAAAGTACAGTGAAATTTGGGGAGTAAAAAAAAACATCTAATAGTCCTAAGTAGTATATAGTTTCCTAAAATATTTATGTTTTACTATACAAATTAATTAGATTACTACGGATTCTTCGTTAAGCACTTTTTCATAAAAACTTTCATACATCGGAACGATTTTATCTTCACTATATTCTTCAGCTCTCTTGCGGGCATTAATAGAAAACAGCTCATAACGTTTTTGGTTTGATAGCAGGTCTATTGAATATTTAGCCATCCTTTCAATATCGCCAATTTCAGCAATATACCCGGTTTCCCCATGAAGATTTAATTCCGGCAATCCTCCAACACTGGAAGAAATTACCGGTACTCCGCAGCTCATTGCTTCGAGAGCTGATAAACCGAAACTTTCTGACTGTGACGGGATAAGAAATAAATTCGCTACAGACAGCAGTTCCACAAGCGCATCCTGTTTACCCATGAATTTAACATCTTCAAAAATATCAAGTTCTCTGCTCAGCCTTTCGCAATCGCCTCTGTCAGGACCGTCTCCTACTAAAATTAATTTCACGTCTATTTTCTTTTTTACCTCACTAAAAATCCTGATTACATCCTGAACCCGCTTCAAAGGACGGAAATTGGAAGTATGAATTAATATTTTTTCATTATTAGGAGCAAAGTTTTTTTTAAAACACCTGCTTTTTTCATTGTCCTCACGTTTATATTTATTTACATCTATAAAATTAGGAATTACCTCAATGTCTTTATTTATTTTATATTGCTGCTGGGTTTTATCCTTAAGGAATTTAGAAACAGCTGTTACTCCATCAGACTTTTCAATGCTGAATTTCATAGTCGGAAGAAAACTTGGTTCAAGACCGGTAAGGGTAATATCTGTTCCGTGAAGTGTAGTGATAAATTTAATGTTGCTATTATTATTTTCCGATCTTAAAATTTCCCGGGCGAGATATGCGCTTGTTGCATGCGGAATTGCATAATGTGCATGAAGCAGATCAAGGTCATTAAATTTTGTGACTTCAACCATCTTGCTCGCTAAGGCAATACAGTATAGGGGAAATTCAAACAGGGGATAATTATTTATTTCGACTTCATGATAAAAAATATTATCCACAAATCCGTTAAGCCGGGTAGGCATTGCATAAGAAATAAAATGAATTTCATGACCCCTGAGAGCAAGTGCCTTCCCTAATTCAGTAGCCACAACGCCGCTTCCACCGTAAGTAGGATAACATGTAATTCCGATTTTCATAGTAAATTTTTGTTCTGCAAATATACTTTATAATCAACTTAAGAAAAATTCATTCTTAAATATAATGTTCCGGAATAGAGAATATAGATTCCGGGGTATTAATATTTTTTCTGATTCTGGAATTTTGTATTATAACAATTATATCAGACTTGATGCAATACTAGCGGAAATAAAGTTTTAATATCTCGGTTCAGTGCCAGCGACTGAAATAAAGAAAAGAAATTTCAAATTTATTAAGTGAAACTGTGGGACAAAGCCATGAAAAATTAGAATTAAGACTTGAAATATCTGAATTAGTGAATCGGATTACAGAATTAAGAGTTGAAACTCAAAAACAAGCATTTGATATTTAAGAATTATGAAATGAAATTGCAGAAAAGGAACTTCAAACATCGAAATTAAGCAAACAAATCGTCAACTTAAGAAGTCAACACCCAAAAGTAAGAAGCCTTTACTGAAAATTATGTCACAGGAAGACGCTGGAAAATAGACTGGTTACGGATGGAGGAACTTGATCGATAGAATTATGAAGTCTGTCTGTAAAATTATGGAATCGAAGCTTCGAAGAAAATGTTCAGAGTCTTTCCGAACGAAGCCTGTAATCGAAAGAAAATGATTAGCAGGTATAAAAAAACTCTCCTTTGACACCGGAAAATACTTGTGATCTCCCGGAAAATAGTGAATCAATAAAATTATGAAGTCCGCATCAAAGGAATAGAGTTAATTTACCAAAAATGTCATAAAAAAAGTGACACATATTTCAAATTTAAAGACATTTTGGGTTGATAGAATTTCCAGAAGTAAATATTTAAAATTATCGGATTGAATTTCAAAAGTCAAAATTATATTATTTTTCAAATTATTCTAAAAATACCCGGCTGAAAAGAAAAATAACTACTAAAATTTATTTTTTATTAAAGTTGTACACTACTGGTATTAGTTATCAAATTCTTAGACTGTGGCTATGGAATACAACACGCGTTTCGGCCGCTGCATCCAGCGCAGCTATAATAAGGGGGCAGAGGAATATAATAACGTTCATACTTTTAGCAATTACCTTCCGGACCATAATCTATTCGAAAGCTTTAAGACTCATTTTCAATCGAAAGAAGAAAATTTACCAATCTATTATAGGTTTATCACATTTATCAAATAAATTAAACTTAATCAAACTTCAAATAATAAATATTTAATAGTAAATTTGCCGTAAGATTCTTATTTTGATTAAAAATTCATCCCGATATCAAACCCTCGTTAGAATCAGAACAATCTTCATTTAAAATAAATATCCTAATCTCAAATACTGTAATGTTTCTTAAACTATTTATTATATTATCTCTTGCGTTAGTAGGTTATTCATGTTTTTCATTAAGCATTGATAAAGTAATCGAAGTCAATGAAAATGAAGACTGGCTGTATATAGGAGGAGATCTTGCTAAAACAAATACCTCCAGGTCAAAAAGTATTCTTAATCCTCCTTTTAATCTGTATTGGCAATTTGATACTGATGGAGGACTTGCGAAAAACTGTTTATCGGTCAGTGACGCAGTTCTTTTCGCAAATACATTGAATGGCGAATTTTATGCTATTGATATTACCAGTGGAAAGAGTCTGGGACGTACATCTACACTTGGAAGATCTTCTTACTCCACACCTGTCATTTTTAAAAATAATATTATAATAGCCTCTTCAGGTGATAAAGACAGCAAACTTTTTAGCTACAATCTTATTACCGGCATAATTCAATGGCAAAGAAACGTAGGATGGGTCGAATCTTCTCCTGTAATGGTTGGTAATAATGTAATTATAAGTTCATTAAATGGTGAAATTTATAATATTAATGCAAGAACAGGCAGCATTAATTGTACTGCAGGCCGGTTCGATAAAAAATCCTCGCCAGAATCATTTTATACAAGCCCTACTATTGTGAATAACATGGTCCTGGCCGGGAATTCTGACGGATATATGTATTCCTTTGATGACCAATCGTGTAATAGTTTGTGGAAGTTTAAAACGAACTCATCAATATTCTGTGATGCTTCGGTTAGTAACGGAAAAATTTATTTCGGATCTGATGATGATAATTTTTATTGTATTGATACATCTGGAAATTTTTTATGGAAGAAAAATTTAAATACAAAGTTTCTCTCTTCATCAACTTTTTATAATGATTTGGTAATTACTGCCGGAGTAGATGGTAACGTATATGCAATGAATAAGAATAATGGAGATTCTGCCTGGATTTTTCACACCAAAGGAACAATCGAGGCATCACCTGTCCTGCATATGGATAAAATCTTCATAGGTTCATTTGATAAAAATTTTTACTGCTTAAATGCGGAAAATGGCAAAGAGCTTTGGAGATATGAAAGCGAAGGCAGAATAAAAACAAGTGCAGTCATCTGGAAAGACTATATATTTGTCGGAGGAGATGATAAATATATTTATTGTTTTTCTAATTTGGTAAAGCAAATACAAAATACAAATAAATAATTGTGCGGATAAATAGTGAATAATGCACTCTCGCAAATTTTGTTTAAGAATTTCAAAAATTTCTTCATCCCTTTCAATGAGCAAAGTTAAATCTGTTTATGAATTTTAGGAACAGGGTGACCGGCAATTCGATTATATACATATATTCAATTATTTCTTTTATACTTCTTGTTATAATTGTTTTTTTGTTCCCAATAGAATTCAGTCAATACAGAAAAACTGACATCTTTGCCCCTGCCTGGTACCTGATTACAATGTCGGGAGGAATTTATGGAGGCATTACTTTATTCCTCATCTTGTCTGTTTACCTTATAATATATTTTAAGAAACATTCGGCAAGTCTCAAAAATGTTCTTATATTTCTTTGTATAGTTTTTACGATTGACTTTGTTGCAATCTCAGCAACGCAGTTATATGCAAAAAATATATTTCATAATCCCAGGCCCACACAGCTATATTTCGAAGAAAAAGGCCTTATTGAAAACAAAGGGAAAGACTTTTTTCCGATGACTCTTAAAGAAAGAAGGATTTATTTACAAAAAAGACTGGACTCACTGGGCGAATCACTCGCTGACATATATCCTCCCATTTTGGACAGCTGGATTTACGATTCCGAGTATTCATTTCCTTCGGGACATTCCCAATCTGCCTTTTTCTTCGGAGTAATTCTATCATTTGTTATAAATAAAACTGTTAAGGATAGCAGATTAAAATTTTTTTATATGTTACTACCATTAGTCTGGGCAATATTTGTAAGCGTTTCCAGGGTAGTTATAGGAATACATTATCCGGTTGACGTATCGGCAGGAGCATTAATAGGTGTAATAAGCGGCTTAGGAGTTATATCTTTAAAGAAAGTAAATAGAATTTATAATTAAGATTACAATAAACTTATGACGCAAAACAAAGATTATATACTCGGAGTTAATCAAACCGAGCTTGAAAGACTGATATTTCAGAATGGTGTGTGGAAAGATGTTACTGATAATTTTCTTGACAATATTGGTATCCGGAAGGGCTGGAAATGTCTTGATGTCGGAGCGGGACCGGGGCTTGTTACAAAAGATATAAGATTCTTAGTGGGTGATGAAGGTGAAGTCACAGCGCTGGAACCATCGGAGTTTTATCTCAATTATTTCAAAGATGAATGTAAAAAAAATAAATGGACTAATATTAAATTCTTACATGGCAATCTTGAAGATATAGAACTTGAAAAAGAATATTATGATATGATTTATTTAAGATGGGTAATTGATTTTGTACCGGAACCTGAAATATTTTTGCTAAAGCTTCTTGGTGCTTTGAAGAAGAGCGGGAAAATTGCTCTTCAGGATTATTCTACCTATGAAAGTATGGCATTATTCCCAAAGGGAGGTGCTTTTGATAATATTTATAGCGCTGTACGGGATTACTGGAAAACAGGAGGAGGTGATCTGTATTTTACAGTAAAGATTCCTGCAATATTCAAGAAAAATAATATTGAACTTTTGGAATATAGACCGGTTGGCCAGGCCGGTGACAGGGATAGCGGGGTGATTGAATGGGCTCATAGATTTTTTACTGTTCACCTTCAACTCATGGCAGATAAAAATATCATAAAACAAAATGAGGCTGATGCATTCCTTGAAGACTGGCTAAAACATCGAAATCACCCGGATACCATATTTTTTTCTCCCGGAATTGTAAATGTAATCGGAAGGAAAGTCTGAAAATATTTCAAATGAGTTTTTTTGCTTTTAGTATCATATCAATAACTTCTCTTACTGCGCCCTCGCCGCCGTTTTTTTTACAAATATAGTCAACGTGTTTCTTAACCTCTTCTATTGCACTCTTCGGACAGCACGAAAAACCTACCTCCTTTAATAAAGGAATATCAAATTCGTCATCGCCAATATACGCAAAGTTTTCGTCTTTAAGGTTATATTCCGATTTAAGTTCACCAAAAGGAATAATCTTATCCTCAACGTCTTCATATAGATGATTTATTTTTAATCTCTCGACCCTCATTGCATTTACCCTTGAGCTTCTGCCGCTGATGACCGCGAATTTCAAGCCCAGTAAGCTTCCACGGTTTATTCCGAATCCATCATGCGTATGAAACATTTTTATATCT